>NZ_LGHL01000349.1 GCF_001908205.1 Bradyrhizobium sp. NAS80.1 | reverse complement strand
TGCTAAGATTGCGGCGCTCGCCGACGGCAATGTCGCTGCCCATTCGCGCCCCAACGGAACTATCGGCGCAGCCCGTGTCCAGCACAGCCGATCGCAGTCTACCCGGCCTCACGACTGTGAGAAAGAGCACTTGTTGCTAGACTTGGGCGAATCGAACTGAGCAGTAGACGAGCAGGCCTCTGACGCCCATTTCACGCATCTGGCCAAAGGTGATCTTCTGGGGCCGCATGTCGACATGATCGCGCCGATCTCGGCAAAGATGAAGCCGCGAGCCCTTGTGGCTTGGAAGGCCAGCGACACCAGCGGAAGGTCAAGGTATCGTGATGAAAAGTGCACCAAAATGCCGGGAAACTGGTGCACCCTCCGCAAACTAGGACGCTAACGGTCCTCTGGAGCCGCAATGAATTCGAACTAACCTTTGGCGCCCGCCGAAGTGCTTGTTTCGCAGCTCGGGGCACTCGTTTGACAAGTCTTGCTCTGTTCGCGCTCCGCTAGCGCGCCTGCGCCAGTGGCCAACGCTTGGAATAGAACGGCAATCGCGGTCGCAATGGCGGCTAGTTTGTTTAGGCGTGCGCCCTCAGCCATCGTCCCCATTACATTGATCGGCTTACCCAACTTTATCGACCAAGGATGATTCATGCCGAGCGAATATCCTGGGACTGCTTTTGGATCTCCATCGCACACCAATGCTGAAGATGCCCAGTACCAAAGAAACGCGGATAACAATCCGATCGGTACTGATAGCCAGATGAGCACCGTTTGCGCTGTTTGCATCTCAGGTCGCTCCATCTACAGTCCAAGTTTGCCCGTTCGAATTATCAATGATCTTTAGAGACGTCGAACGGGCGAAGCTCGCCATATAGCAGTGATGGACGCTCAAAACGCGCTCTTGCAGTTCTTGATCGCTTTCAATGGCCTCGATTGTGAGTCCGATGTCCATGCATTTGTCGATCAGGAAATGGTGTGAGTGCTCGGTCGTTCCGCTGTAGTCCATCAGCTGAGAAATAACAGTTTCGGCGGCAGCCTCCGGATCGGTCGCGCCCGACAACATGTTATGCTGCAGCCATTCCTTCACCATGGTTCTAGCGCCTTCAACCGACCGCTCACAATCAGAGATGAACGCCGGCGGATATTTCGCGAACACCTGCTGCCACAGGATCGCTTTCATCTGGTCCGCTTTGATTTCCTGCATGGCCCGATCAACTTCGGCCAGAATGCCCATGGCAGCATAGCCACGAATTTGGGGATCGGTGGGACCCAGACAGGAGTGTTTACCGAGCAGGATTTTCTGTGCGGCACAGGCGATCATCGTACCGGCGGACATAGCCATGTGAGGCACGATCGCTCGAAGATCTTTGCCGAAGATTTTGTAGAGATATTCCACGATGCCTCGAGCGGCCTCGATGCCGCCTCCAGGCGTGTGCAGGATGAGATCAAGCCCCTTGTCTTTGGGTAGGCCATGGATGACGGCCATAAAGCCGTTCATGTCGAGGTCGCTGATCGCGCACTCGGCGTGAAACCGTCCTTCCTTGTCCCGTTTCCAAAGAAAGCCCGAGTAGTAGCCGATCACGGGGCGACCGGTCTTGTCGGATAGTTCCTTGAGATATTTTTTCCGGACTAGATCGTGCGCGTTGTGCGCACTGAGGCTATCAATCTCTGAGTTTATCTCGTTCCACGCCGGCATGACCTGTCCGAGTTGTAGATGACCTGACAGTGACCGGAGTGTATTCGGAATAAGCGGAGAAGCTCGCCTCCCGGACCTGCTCGATCGAACCAAAGCTCTGTTGGCTGCCGACAGCTATTCCATATGACGCGAGTGCAGATTCGCGATTTACCATGGCGGCCTCGTATCCCTGTGGTGCAGATCGCGCTCGTTTTTTTGAGCGATTCTGTTTTATGGGCGAGTTTCGTAGCATGGAAGTTCCGCGCGTGAAAAGGGCTCTATCAGTAGGTCACAACCTTGGTTACGCGGCACTGTTCCGGCATCCAGCCTGATTCTCGGTTCACAACAGGTTAACGCCCTGTCGGCCGGGCCCTGCTGTACCCTGTGTAATCGACCCTGCCCCTCTGACCCGAGGAGCAGGATGGAAACCTGCGGGGGCTGTGTCCGCGAGACAAATTGGCTCACCCCAATTCGGCACTTCGGACCGGATCGGGCTGACGAAATGCTGACGAGGAAATTGAGGGTCGACGCCATCGCGCCTAAATATTTGATTTTATTGGAGGCCACGACCAGAATTGAACTGGTGTACACGGTTTTGCAGACCGTTGCGTAACCACTCCGCCACGTGGCCCCGTAAGGGCGGACCAATATAGGGGATCAATGGCTTAGGCAACCGCCTTCGTCCAACTTTGCGGTGGCGACGCCTGTCAGGATTTCACTTCGCTGCGGCCTGAATGCGAGTGCCCTTCCGCCTCCGGCGTTCCGATGCCGCGACGAGACAGCAGATCGCGGCCTGCCTGACCGACGGTTTCTATCCGGCCGCTCCGCGCGGGGCGATCAATCGTACGGATGGTGTGGCTCGAGTCAGGCTCGCCTGCCCCGCCGAATACCGCGCCGGCGGTCCTTTGACGCCAACGCCGATCGGGCTGATGCCCTCACCATTGATAACGGAGGCCGGCAGTGCCTTTGACACCGTTGCGGCGTCCGCCGCCTTCGTTGCTGACTGCGAACTGATATCCGGCGTCGGCGAAGGCTGAGAAATTGGAATTGATCTTCGTGGTGAAGCCGGCGGCCACGTCCATGTATTGGCGTCAGGCAGGACGCCGCGAGAAGCTCAAATTTTCTTCGTTTAAGTCCTTGAGCTATGGTCCAGCCGCATCGCGCCCAGCGGATTTTCATAGGCACCTCGCTCTAACAGTGCCCCTTGTGCAGCGTACCTTTAGATTTGCCGCGAGCATGGCAGACGGCCGGACGGCTCGAAATTATCGACGGCTGTGATTGCCGAGCCACAAAGTGGGCAGCGATGCTGACCAATGGGCCTGATGCCACGCTGGCAGCAATTCGTGGTGTGGTCCTGAACGAGAGGCCTGCAAAGCGCCGTATCCACTATGGTCGATGCGCCCTGATCAAAGGGAATTCTTCCTGGCCCATCGCGACATATTGCGCCCCCGCACGAACTTAATCGCTACAAGGGCAAAGCGGACCTAGCCTTCGCCGCATCACGCCGCCGGGTTTATGGGTACGCGGCCTAGCACTACTTTGGCAGATTATTGGATTTTCGTGATTTTTTAGGATTCCCGAATCGATTTTTCAATGATTCATGGGTGGTCGGCTC
>NZ_LGHL01000348.1 GCF_001908205.1 Bradyrhizobium sp. NAS80.1 | reverse complement strand
CTCGCTGTCTGTAAGGCCATATGCCGGCCAGACCCTCGTCCGCCCGGCCTTGTTAGGCTCGGTATGACTGATTTGTCTGGCACATAATGTGAGTATGTTTCGGCAGCTGCGAGGTTCACATATCAACTCAAGGCGCTGCAGATGCTTGCTGCATTGCGGGATTTCGATCCGGCCGGTGTCGCCTTTGGGTCACTTTCGACCGACGCTACGGGTTTCGCGTGCCGTTCGATGTCTGCTCTTCCCCGAAAGCGACCTAATTGCAGCGCGGCAACGAAATGACGCGAAGGGCCACAAGGCGACATCTAGTCGTCACCGATCATGGAAGCTGGAACACCTTTTTGAAGATTGCCTTGACTGCTTGTTTGGCTTCCCGGGTGGCGACTGGATCGTGGCCGATGTGCACGCCACGAACGACGCATGCGTCCGTGTAGGCGAATGGCTGCTTGGTGTCGCGGTTTATGAGAAGCCCATCGGCCTCCTCTTGGATTTTGCAATTGCGCGCGCTCTGGAATCGAGGCTGCATCGCTGCAGGCTGCGCGCCGAGCGGGTTGTCGAAGGCGTGCCAGGCGTTTGGATATTCAGTCAGTTGAACATCTGCGCCGGCGGCTCGCAGCCGCTCGACGTATGCCTTGCAAGCAGCAAGCGGGTTATAATCATCCTGCGTACCGCCGAAGATGCGGATGGGTCGACCGACAACATCGGTATCGGACAGAAATTTCGTCATGCAATCCGGGTAGAACGGAACGTAGGCTGCAAACTCTGCGCCTGACCTATTCCACAGCCGATGGAATCGCTTGAGGCTCGCATAGAGGGTGGCCTGGCCGCCACGCGAAAAGCCCATCAGCGCGATGCGTGCCGGATCGACATTCGGATGTTTCGCCAGCACATCGAGGGCACGATAGATGTCGAGTATGAAATTGAGGCGGCCGAGCAGGGCGTGATCGGTGTTTACCTCGGTGAGCCCACGTCCGGTGAAGCCGTCGAGTGCAAACGTCGAAATGCCGATTTTGTTGAGCTCTCTTGCCCACATCTCGACGTTGGGCGCCATACCGGCGGAGCCATGCTGCAGGACCACCACCGGCAACCGACCCGAGCTCGTCGCGAGGCGGAGCTGTCCAGAAGTCGTCGTTGCCTTCCCGTTGGCGTCACCGCGCAAAAACTGCGTATCTGAAAGCGTCAAGGTGTCAATCGAATGCAGTTCGGTGCGTGCGGCCATATCCTGCAAGATGGGCTCGACATTCGCCTCATCTGCCGCCCGTACGGCTGCTTGTCTGCGTTCCGCCCGCTCGTCGCTCAAACGCGCACCTCGGCCCAGGAAATCGAATGTCCTATGTAACAGAAAAATGGCTCGACGTTCGACTCTTGCGAAGGTCCGAGATGGGTCATTCTCGGCCGACTCTGCGGGATCGGCGGGTGTTCGATGTCTGCTCTTCCTCGAAACCGACCAGCTTGCTGCGTGGCAACGAAATGACGCGAAGGGCCACACTCGGACATTGCTAAAGGGCAAGTTTCGCCGCAGCGATGAAGTTGCTTGCGCATTGGCCCCGCGTTACGGCGCGATCAACTTCTCGATCGTTTCCGGTATGTAGGCTTCAGCAGGCAATCGCTCCGGGCCGATGACTGCAGCGGGTAACGGGGAAAGTTGGCGTTCGAGCATTCTATTGCTGACTCTAGCTCGCCGTTGCTTGGCATCCTCGCCAAATTCAACCCGTATTTTCGTCGCCAGGCCAGCTGTAATTCTCAGACGGCGCAATCT
>NZ_LGHL01000347.1 GCF_001908205.1 Bradyrhizobium sp. NAS80.1 | reverse complement strand
AGGATGACGGCTCACTCGAAGGGGAGATTTGTCTCCTCAACGGCGACAACATCCCGTTCATCGCGCGCCGTTCCAAGACTTCTTCAACAGCCTGTTAGGGCGTTGAGGTCAGTCATACGAATATCCAATGAAAAAACCGCCCTGCGGGGCGGCTTAGGTTGCCCTTGCGAGAATCGCCGTGGTAACTTCACCCTTCGGTTGCATCAACCTGGGATAGGAATGACCGAGAAAAAGCCGACTAGGTTACGGCGATTGGCTGGTTACGCATTGATCTGTGTAGGGTTTTCAATCTTTGTCTATTTGCAGTTCGTTCTACGCGATTGAGGCTGCAACATTTCGAAACCGCCCCGCGCTCGTGCGCCTCGACAAGCCCATATCCCGAAGAAACCAACATTCAACACAACGGCCGATGAGGCCAATAAGCCGTTGGCGACAGGGATCAACGCGATTTGATAGACGAGTAGAACGAAAAGCGGCATCGCGAAGATGTCGCCGCGATCGACCTGCTTGCGCAGCCCAACCCGCGGCAATCCCGAAGGCCAAGCCGAAAACGATCATCATTGGCCCGAAATCGAGATAGGCCGGTCCCCAGAACGTGCTGAACAAGCCGGTTGCAGGGTTGTAGACCTCCAAATCCTGGACGGCAGCGGCACCCATCAGCACATGCCGCGCCTGTTGATATAGCGTGAACTGATACTCTCCCCACAAATACCCTTGCCGTGGATCCTTCACGTTGACGATGTAGAAAAACTCGAACACGCCATGCAGGATGTATTGGCCGACGCTCATCACGTAATAGAGTAGAAATCTACCAAGGGTGGGAAGAGCGCCCATCACTGTCAACGTTTGATCGGTTAACGGGACGAGCTTGGTGTAGTCAGATGCGCCGGCGAGACGATCGACATGCGTATCACCGATTCGCTCGATCGCGCGCGACACAAACATGAAAATGGTCACGCCAAACAAGAGCAGGAATGTCGCCATCGCGCTCATGACATGCCGCAGCTTCAACGCTGGAAGCGAGACAAGCAGAGTGATGCCAGCCAGCGCGACCGCCAGCACAAGGGTTGAGCGACCACCGTAGACAAACGAAAAGACCGGGTTGATGGCATACAATGCTAGCGCGGCCTTCGAGATGTTCGTCAATCGTCTCTGAACAAGCACCACAATCGCCAGAATGCCGCCCGCATAGATGACCGGCAAAAGAAGGAAGTGGATACCAGAGAAGAAATTGATGTCGTTGGCCTCCATCTTCTCGCGCCCTTGGGCGAATGACCTCGCGCTTAGAATTCCTCGGTAGCCGATGAGGTCAACGACCTTCGCGAAGATCGCGATGGTCCCGAGCACGACGCACAGGAGCAGCACTATGCGCAGCGCATCTTGGTCATAAACTAGAAATCCCTTTTCGCGACCTCTTGATCCCGCGAGTATCCCCACCAAGACCGCAAGATTGGCGGCAACCAGCAAGGCAATGCCGCCGAAATCTCCATAGAACATGGTCGTAATCGGCATCAGCGCGAAACAGACAAGCCAGACGGACCAACCCAAGATAAAAGCCCGTTCGCCAGATAGGCGTTCGGGACGAAATTCAAACTTCATGGGTCATTCCGATGTCAGTTGCACATCCAAAAAGACTCAATCATAAATCAAAAGTCAATATCAGCCACGCCACACAGCGGAAAGCACGCTGCAGTTCTCTATTCCTGTGACATTCACGTTCACGCTGCCTGCGTTTCCGTTCGCCTCAAGTGCAGTGATCGTATTGATGCCAAGGCTCGGCGGCGCAAAGTACTCCGATGCGAGATCAAAGCCGATGGTCGATACCGAAGAAGTGACGTTTACGGTCGAACGGCGGGGCGTCCTGACGCGATGGTTGTTGAGTTGAACCCCACCGAAACTTGATAGGTCTCGGTCTTTCCGGCGGTAACGCCGCTGGTAGTGGCGCGGCTTGCATATCTGAGGTCGTAGCACTCTTCGGCGAGACCGCTGAATATAGTCAAGCTGTTGGCGGTCTGACCGTGAGCTGGTCCCAACGTGCTGCCTGCAGTCCAAAATACTGTGGAGTCAGCGGCCCTGAGGTAGGGCGCAACGCGATTGTAGGCAATGCTCCTGATGTGAACTCCAATTTGATTAAGCCATGGAACTACTTGGACCGCGGCGCGGCATGGGGCCGGCCGCTGCGGGTTGACTTAGCTGGGGGGCGCGATGCTAGGACTTGGGCGCGATTGGAGCGCGCAAAATTGAGCCTTGCGGATACTCGGCGATTTGACGTGCTGCGGATGTGGCGGCGATCATTGTCCCGGTCGCGCATACGGCGCAGTGCTTCGTCTGGAGGCTCTACGGCGCTGGCTCCTACTTGGAGATGGCCTCGGGCAGGGCTGCTCGGTTTGCCGTGCTGGCCTTCTTTCTACTCTCGGGCCGGCTGATCACTGCAAGCATCGCGGCAATACCAAACGCAACGGTCGATTTGAGCCGATCGACTATCTGTTCAGCCGCATCACCAGGCTTTATCCGCCATTGATCTTTGCCGTTGTTCTGATCCTCGCGACGGTCGCGATCGTTCAGGCGTTCGGATTGCCTGGATCGAACGGCACCCCGCTTGGAACTGTCCGCGCCTCTGGGCTCTCCTTCTCCGTGACGGAATTAGCAAAGTGCCTCCTGCTCTACGATGGCATGACCGTCGTCGATGCCGTTGTGGACGCTCTACATCGAGGTGAAACTCTACGTGGCGGCCGGCGGGGTTGCCATGCTGGCCTTCGGGCGGTCTCCCGTCTCATCGGCGCGGCGCTGGTGCTCGCGGTCATATGGACTGGCCCCGTCCATCACCGCCGCAGCCTGCCATTCAGGCCGCTCCTGCTTCGCCTTCGGCAGGCGCATGATGAAATCGGCGGCGTCGCGGAGCGTGGTCAGTGGCTCGCCGTCAGCGACAACCGGATCATCGAAATGGCGCGACCAGCTCAGGCTTTACGCTCGTCAGCGAGGTAGAGGACGTATACGAACGGCTGGCCCGGCTTTCCTGGCGGCTGCCAGAGCGCCAATTGCAACGTGGTCCGGTTTCCGAGCCTCCAGCGACAAAGCGGTCCGCCGACGTGAAGCAGCTTGCCGACAAACATATAATCATCGTAGCGACCCATAGCGTGCCCAATGTCGCCGATGTCCTGCTTCCTGGTCGCGACGCCATACTCGCGTGCGATCGCATCTATCTGCTCACGCGGCTTTAGGTCAGACGAGAAGCGATAGGCGACCTGCTGGATGCTGCGGTCTCCGGCCCGGCGAAACTGGATCACCTTGCCGTCGAACTGGCAGGTGTCGGTCTGGCAGTTCAGGACGGTCAACTTCTGCCGAAACTCCGGGTCCGGCATGCCGGGCGAGAAGCCGGCGATGTCGAGCTTACCGGTGTGGGCCGGAGCGGCGAGCGCGAGCAGGATGGCGGCGGTCGAAAGCAGTCTCATGATCAGTCCCCAGTTGAGGGTCGGTATCATAGAACTGATCGTCGCCATTCCAAGCTCGGATCGGTTGACTCGTCGCCGCCCGCAAAGACGACGGTGTCGCCATCGGCGACGTCACGCTGGGCTCGGCGGTCCCAGAAGCGATGCATAAAGGCCAGGCGGCCCGACAACGCGCACCGCGGCGGTGAAGCTGGCAGCCTGCGCCGCAGGGCCGGCCTGGCTATCTGATGAAGGAGAACCAGTCTGAACCGCTCGCCTCGACTCGGTATCCGGAATGCGCGGCCTCGAATTCGGGCCGGGAAAAGCTCTTCCGATCGTAAGTGACTGCTTTTGTGGAGAGCCGGAGAGGCTTGCCTTTGGGGCGCGGGCCGTTCTCGACGAGCATTGACCTCTGGCGCTCGGAGATTGCCTGGTCCGAGAAAAATAGACGCTTCCACTGCATGCGCGTGGCGCCGACGTTCGCGAGCTGCCGCACCATTTCAAGCGGGTTCGGCGTGTATTGCACGGCGCCGTTGGAGTGCATCAGGTCGATGCCGCCAAGCCATGCCGCCGCGGCCTCGATGGTCTCAAAAAAACGGAGGCGGTCTGTCTCAAGCTGCGTCGCCTGGCGAACCATGGCGGGAGTCTCAACGACGGCCCACCGGATGAGCGGAGCTTCGCGGTGCGCCAGTTTGTAGTGAATTCCGCATGCGCCGCCGAAGTCCAAAACGGTTTCGATGCTGCGGATCTCAGGCCATTCTCCGCTCGGTTCTGCAGCAACTGTTTTCGCGAATATCTCCGAGACAAGCTCGGGATGTTCGTAACCTTCAATGATGGTGGAGGGGAGAAAACGGAGGAGGCGGGCAAGCATGGCCTAGGAATAATGCCCTGCAATCCAGAATAGCGCAATGGCTGGAAACGATCCAGAAATATCCGGAAATGTACATCCGCCCCCCCTTGCCAATCCTGGACGAAAGCGAAGCCGACCTTGCGCCCGCCTCCTCGCCGGCGCGGTCTGATCGTAGTTCCAGATTTCCGAGCCCGATCATGTGCTGCGATTCGGTACCGCAGGTGCGCAGAATCGGCGACATTGGCCTCAAGCACTAGCTTGTCTGAAACAGCAAATTAGTGCGCCCAGGCGATGGTGTGTGGCACGCGTGGCTCCTGTCATCGGATGACGTGCTGCGAATTTCGAGTCTTTGAATTCACGAGCAATATCGGATCGTTGTGGCTATGAGAAAACCCTTTGACGACAGCTTCGATCTCTCCGATTCCTCGGACTTCATCATCACGGCTCCTGCGCAGGCCTTCAGTGGCGTGATCGGTGGCGCGCCGGATCCGGGACCGACAGTGGGGTCGCCGATTATTATTCCGGATGAGGAACGCGACGCTGAAGCGGCGTTTGCTGCCAGCGGCCCCGGCGGCCCGGGTTCCGTGGTCACGGTGACGGGCGCGACGTCCGCGGGCCTGACCATCAACCTGCTCTTTGATGCCGCGGCAATGGCCGCGCCGCAAAGCTTCCGGGACGGCATTACGCAGGCCATGCAGATGATCTGCGCGGCGGTGACCGACCATATTACGCTCAACCTTCAGATCGATTACAGCGGGACCGGGCACGGAGCGTATGGCGGCCCTTCCGGCGGCAATTACGTCAGCTATTCGACGGTGCGTGCCGATCTTGTGAACAATGCTTCTCCCGGCGACACTACGTTCAATTTCCTGCCCACGGGATCGACGATCTCCGGTCAAAGCCAGGTCGCGGTTTGGTATTCGCAGGAGAAATTGTGGGGCCTGATCAGTCCCACCGGCACCGAAATCGATGGTAGCGCGAGCTTTGCGACCGACATCAGCCCCAGCTTGCTGGTCGGCGTGGCCCTGCACGAGTTGACCCACGCGATAGGCCGCGTGCCGTATGGATCGCAGCCCGATATTTTCGACTTCTACCGCTTCACCTCGCCCGGCACCATTCTGCTCAGCGGCAGCTCCACCGCACCCGCCGCGTATTTTTCGCTAGATGGCGGTGTCACCAGGCTCGCCGACTACGGCCAGACCTCGGATCCAAGCGACTTCCTCAACAGCGGTGTGCAGGGATCGACCGACCCGTTCAACGAGTTCTACTCGAACTCGACGCAGCAGCAGCTCACGGCCATAGACCTGAAGCAGCTGGATGCGCTCGGGTTTCATGTGGTTTTTAACACTACGATCATCGAGGCGCTTGGAGCCACCAAGCTCGATCAGATCGGCAACAACTACTTCATGGATCCTGTCGCCGGAAACGCCGGGACCGGACCGGAGCTGAAATTTGGAGGTTCGGTCGTCATCGCGGGTCAGTTTGGCTCCAGCTGGACACTGCTCGGTACCGAACAAACCTCGAGCGGGTACGAAGTTGCCTGGAAGAACACAGCCACTGGCAGTTTTACAGTATGGAATAGCGACAGTAATGGCAACGAAGTCTCCGGCTCTTCGGAAACGGCTGCGTCGATTGTCTCGTTCGAAACGAGTTTCCACCAGGATCTGAACGGCGATGGTTTGATTGGTCC
>NZ_LGHL01000346.1 GCF_001908205.1 Bradyrhizobium sp. NAS80.1 | reverse complement strand
CAGCATTCGAGCAGAAATTCCTGATCGTCCTCGCGAGGAACAACGTCGAGTTCTGTAATCGTCATCGCAGCCTCCTGTTCATGCCGCCGCTATAATGGCATTATAGCATGAGCCGTTTCGCAAGGGAGCTACGCCAATGAGCGAAGGAAATGGTACTCTCAACGTGATCGCACTCATCGCAGGCGATGCGATCGAGAGAGAGGGCGAACTGCGCTGCGGCGGCATTTCGTCAGGTGTACGATTTTACGAGCTGCTTCTGCGCTTGACCATCATCCGAGAGTTGGCTCGCGGTGCGCTTTCAGAAACAAGCCTAGCGGGGTTGCCGCCCCAAGCACATGTTGAGCTGGCTAAGTGTGTCGCGGACAGCGTCCGAAAAGCAGTGGATGAAGATCGGTCTGAGACGCAGGTTATCCATTGAGCCGCTTGAGCTCTGTTCTTCGACGCGTCCTTCACGTCGGTCTGAGAGCTGAGGCTGGCCTTTCGGCTCAGACCTGCCGCTCGCCCGAAGCCCTCCAATTGGTGACCGCGTCGTTTGACGGAAGGCGATTTCCATAGCCTTCATGTCGCTCTCAAGATCGGTCACCGCGCATATCCTCTGGACTTCCCTAGATTAGCTGGTGCGGCAAAACCGGAAAAGGTGGCGACCAGATATGCTGATGGCGGGCGGTCCCGCGATCCGCCGGGCGATCGGTAGGACCCGCCAAACGCCTCTAGCCGGGGAAAACCTCAGCCGCACACTGTCGTAGCATTCCAAAACGTATTACATGGATGCCGAGTGCAAGGATGGGTTGTGCGCTACTTCGCTGGCGCACTTGGGCGGAGAAAGCAATGGCGGTTTTCATATCTCTCACTCGGAGAAACACTGGTGGTGGGCCCGGCACGCCATGCATGGTCAACGCCGATCACATACGGTCTTTTCAAGAGAACAATAACGGAAATGCGGTTTTGTATTTCGCCGCCGACGCCACAATGACGGTCGAAGAAGCCTGACATCGTCGAAAAATCCGAGCGCCTTCGGTGAGCCGGTGACATTCATGGCGATCGTTTCCGGCGCCGGGGCAACCGGCACCGTCACCTTCAAGGACGGCGCGACGGTGCTGGGGACGGGGGGCGGTCGGCGGTGGCGGCAAGGCGACATTGACGATTGCCACGCTCAGCATCGGAAGCCACTTGATCACCGCAGTCTACGGCGGCGACGCGGCGTTCGGTGGAAGCACGTCCGCTGGCCTGGCACAGCTCGTCAACGTGCCGGCCGACAGCATCAAACTGCGCGCGTTGCAGGTTGCGGTCACCAAGATCGAGTCGCAGACCTCCGGCGCCGTCGTCTCGGGCGCGATCGATGCGGCGATCGGCGCGGGCTTCAGTGGCAGTGTCGCGCCGATTGCGGCGAGCGACAACGGATTGCGTTTCAACTTTGCGGCCGAGCCGCAGCAGGGCGTAGCCGACACCAAGCAGGAGCGCGTCGGCGACGCATTCGCGGCGCTAGGCTACGCCGGGCGCGACGGCGTGACCAAGGCACTGCCGCGCCCCGAGCCGAAGCAGTGGCTTGCCTGGGCGGACGTGCGCGGTAGCAATTGGAGCACAAGCGTGCAGACCGGCGACATCCGCGGCGGTCAGGTCAACGCATTGCTCGGGGTGACGCGCAAGATTACGGCTGACCTGCTGGTCGGAATGTTCGGCGGCTACGAGACATTCGACTATACGTCGGAACTGCTTGCCGGCCGGCTCAAGGGCGACGGCTGGACCGTCGGCGGCTATTTGGGTTGGCGGATCGCGCAAAGCGTGCGGTTCGATGCAGGCGTCGCGCGCGCCGGCATCAGCTATGATGGCGTCGCCGGGACCGCCGCCGCGACCTTCCCGGGGCAGCGCTGGATCGCCACCGCGGCGCTCGTCGGCACGTACAAGACCGCGCAAGGCTTCGAGATCGAGCCGTCGGCGCGGGTCTACGCGATCTGGGAGCACGACGACGCCTATACCGACAATCTCGGCATTACCCAGACCGAACGCACCTTCTCCAACGGCCGCGCCAGCGCCGGCACCAAGGTCGCGTATCCCTGGATGTGCAGCCCGACGGTGACGTTGACGCCCTATGTCGGCGTCTATGCCGATTACTATTTCAACAGCGACGATGCGACAGTGCCGCTCACGCCGCTCCTGCTGCCGACCCAGTTCGTGCAGGGCTGGTCGGCGCGCGTCACGGGCGGCCTCGGCGTGACGACGACGGGTGGAGCGAGGGTGTCGATCGGCGGTGAGATGGGTGGGCTCGGGTCCGACCAGTTCACGATGTGGTCGGTGCGCGGCCGCGCGTCGCTGCCGTTCTAGAGCGTTTTCGAGCGAAGTGGATACCGGTGCGCGGCCATCTCTAACGCACCAGCGGCCACGATGAGGAGCATGGCGAGCAAATCCAACGCCATGAATGGTGCTGCCAGACAGGATTGAACTGTCGACCTCTCCATTACCAATGGAGTGCTCTACCACTGAGCTACGGCAGCATGTGCTGGGATAAGAATCGGCCGCCAAGGGGGCCTACCAAGCGGGCCGATATCTGCCACAAGCCCCCCTCCTGTGCAAGCTTGCAGCACCTGTCAAAATGAGAAAATCGGGTCGATATGGGGGCCAAAATGCCTGTTTTGGCTTGAAACGACCGAGTTTCCACCGATTTGGGTTCCGCTATCCCCGGCCAACTGGCCAGTTGGCTCAAGTCTTGGGTTCGATCCATTTTGGAGTTTCGCACGATCGGATAGCGCGGGGCACTTGAGCTGCCATTTTCCTGGGGCATGTTATCGCCGATCGGTGTGATGGATCCGTGATGGCTGACGAGGACGACAAGAGTACGAGGCAGGCGAGGGCGTCCCGGGACGACCGCCTGAAATCCGCGCTGCGCGAAAACCTGAAGCGGCGGAAGGTGCAGGCGCGCGAACGCGCGGCAATCACCGAGCCCTCGCAGAATGATGATGGTCCCCCGGATGAGGGGGGCGCCGGGAAGGCCGGTGGCTAGAATTTTTGGGAGCGTGTAACGTGGCAATGGGGCAGGACGAGGTGCAACGAATCGATGGTGACACGCCGATGTCGCGGTTCACGCGCCCTGAACAGACCTTTCCGACGCTGACATCAGCCGAGATCGAGCGTGTCAGGCATTTCGGCGAGGTCCGCACCTATGCCGATGGCGAATTCCTGTTCGAGACCGGCAAGCCCGGGCCGGGCATGTTCGTCGTGCTGAAGGGCCACGTCGCCATCACCCAGCGCGACGGGCTTGGTCATGTCGCTCCACTGATCGACCAGGGGCCGGGGCAATTCCTGGCTGAGCTCGGCCAGCTCTCCGGCCGGCCGGCGCTGGTCGACGGCCGCGCCGAAGGCGATGTCGAAACGCTGCTGCTTCCGCCGGATCGCCTGCGTGCGCTGCTGGTCGCCGAGGCCGAGCTCGGCGAGCGCATCATGCGCGCGCTGATCCTGCGCCGGGTCAACCTGCTCCAGGGCGGCATCGGCGGTCTGGTGCTGATCGGACCGTCGCATTCGGCCGGCGTGGTGCGATTGCAGGGATTCCTCACCCGCAACGGCCAGCCGCATCATCTACTCGATCCCGACCGGGATAGCGACGCCGCCGAGGTGATCGCGCGCTATTCGCCGAAGCCTGAAGACTGGCCGCTGGTCGTCACCGCCGGCGGCGAGGTGCTGCGCAACCCCGGCGAAACCGAGGTCGCGCGGGCGATCGGCATGATCGGCGGCCCCCGCAACGACCGCATCTATGATGTCGCGATCGTTGGCTGCGGACCGGCGGGGCTCGCCACCGCGGTCTATGCCGCCTCGGAGGGACTTTCGGTCGCTGTACTCGACACCCGCGCCTTCGGCGGCCAGGCCGGCGCCAGCGCGCGCATCGAAAACTATCTGGGCTTCCCGACCGGCATTTCCGGTCTGGCACTGACCGCGCGCGCCTTCAACCAGGCCCAGAAGTTCGGCGCCGATATCATGATTCCGGTGACGGTGAAATCACTCGACTGCACGCGCAAGGATGGCGCGTTTTCGATGGCGCTCGACGGCAGCGATCCGGTGCGCTCACGTGCGGTGGTGGTCGCAAGCGGCGCGCGTTATCGCCGGCCGGAGATCGGAAATCTCGACAAGTTCGAAGGCCGAGGTGTCTGGTATTGGGCTTCTCCTGTCGAGGCGCGGCTCTGTGCCGGCGAGGAAGTGGCGCTGGTCGGCGCCGGCAATTCGGCCGGGCAGGCCGCCGTGTTCCTGTCGGGGCACGCCAAAAAGGTGCTGATGATCATCCGCGGCGGCGGCCTCGGGGCCAGCATGTCGCGCTACCTCATCGAGCGCATCGAGGCGACGCCGAACATTGAATTGCTCTTCAACACCGAGATTACAGCGCTCGAAGGCGACGAGGCCTCGCTGCTGCGACGCATCCGCTGGAAGAGCCGGCTGTCGAGCGACGAGGATTCCGCCGATATCCGCAATCTCTTCCTGTTCGTCGGCGCCGACCCGGCGACCGGCTGGCTCGACGGCTGCGGCGTGACGCTCGATCGCGGCGGCTTCGTCGTCACCGGCGCACAGTCCGAGCAGAACCAGGGCCGGCTCGTGGCTCCGCTCGAAACCTCGGTGCCCGGCGTCTACGCGGTCGGCGATGTCCGCGCCGGCTCGGTCAAGCGCGTCGGCGGCGCCATCGGCGAAGGCGCACAAGTCGTGGCCTCCCTGCACGGCTATCTCGGCGACGCCGCAAAACCGGCGCTTTAGTCAAGGACAAGACAAGCAAACGGCAAGCGGATTGTGACTTGCCATCTTGCGGTGTCATGCGTGACTATCCCCTCATCCTGAGGAGCGCGCTCGCGCGCGTCTCGAAGGATCGAGGCCCGGAACGATGAGCCGGGCCTTTATGGTTCGAGACGCGTGCTTCGCACGCTCCTCATCATGAGGATCTGAACACAATAAGATTCAAGGGAGGAACTAAATGGCCGAACTCGTCGTGCTCTACAAGGCGCCCAAGGATGCTGCAGCTTTCGACAAGCATTATGCCGAGACCCACATTCCGCTCGCCAAGAAACTTCCCGGCCTGAAGAAATACGCCGTCAGCAACGGGCCGGTCGGCTCCCCCGCTGGACCTTCCGGAGTCCACCTCGTCGCTATTCTCACCTTCAACAGCGTGGCCGACATCCAGGCCGCATTCGGCAGCGCAGAAGGCAAGGCGGCAGCGGGCGACGTGCCGAAATTCGCCAGTGGCGGCGCCGACCTGCTGATCTTCGATACCAAGGAAGTCTGAGCGCGTCGCGCCGGTTCGCCAATTGCGGGCCGGCGCTATGATCGATCGCTCCAATTTTCGTCGAAACCTGCCGTCGTTTGTGACAGCGATGCAAAAAATTGGAGCACGCGTTTGTCGATTCGCACGACGACGAATGGCTGCGCACGCATGTATGATGCCGGCGCAGGTGGTAATCCAATGAGGACCGTAATACTAATCTCCTGATCTCAATGCTGGAAGCGTAGGAGAGATGCCATGGTACTTGGGTTGAGCCTGCCCGCCTTCACGATGGTCCATGTCATCATCAGCCTGATTGCCATCGTCGCCGGCTTCATCGTGATGTCCGGCCTGCTCGGCTCGAAGCCGATGCCGGGCCTCACCGCGATCTTTCTGCTGTTCACGATCCTCACCAGCGTCACCGGCTTCCTGTTTCCGTTCAAGGAGCTGTTGCCGTCGCACATGATCGGCATTCTCTCGCTGGTGCTGCTCGCGATCGCCTGCATCGCGCTGTACGGCATGAAGCTCGCCGGCGTGTGGCGTCCGGTCTACATCGTGACCGCGATGGTCTCGCTGTATTTCAACGTCTTCGTGCTCGTGATCCAGTCGTTCCTGAAGATTCCGGCGCTCGCCGCGCTCGCACCCGCCGTGCCGCCGGCGCCGCCGTCTGGCCCCGTGTTTGCCGTGGTGCAGGGCATCGTGCTGGTGTTCTTCGTGGTGGTCACGATCGGTGCATGGCGCCGCTTCAAGCCGATGGCTTTTGCCTGATCGATCAGGCGCTCGCGTACGCGCCTGTTTTAGTCATTCCGGTGCGATGAAACGCATCGAACTGTCTCGCTCAACAACATCTGGATTCCGGGTTCGCGCT
>NZ_LGHL01000345.1 GCF_001908205.1 Bradyrhizobium sp. NAS80.1 | reverse complement strand
CTGGCGCGGCTGCTCCGGCTGCGGGTGCTGCTGCTCCGGCTGCGGCTGCCAAGGCTCCCGCTGGCGGCGACAAGAAGAAGTAATCTCTCAAGGCTGGCGCGCGGTCTTTGATCGCGCGCCGAGCAAGGGGCGCGCCGCGTCATGCGACTCTTTGTTGGGCTCGGCAATCCCGGCGCGAAATACGCACGTAACCGGCACAATATCGGCTTCATGGCCGTCGACGAGATTGCGCGGCGTCATGGTTTCTCGCCATGGCGCCGTCGCTTTCAGGGCGAGACCTCGGAGGGCGCGCTCGGCACTGAGCGCGTGATCCTGCTCAAGCCCACGACCTACATGAACGAGTCCGGCCGTAGCGTTCAGGACGCGGCGAGCTTCTTCAAGATCGCCCTGGGCGACGTCACCGTGTTCCATGACGAGCTCGAATTGCCGCCGGGCAAGGTGCGGGTCAAGATCGGCGGCGGCATCGCCGGACACAACGGCCTGCGCTCGATCTCGGCGCATATCGGCAACGACTACCGCCGGGTTCGGCTCGGCATCGGTCATCCCGGCGTCAAGGAAATGGTGCACGGCCACGTGCTGTCGGACTTTGCCAAGGCCGACAACGAATGGGTGGCGACGCTCTGCGACGCAGTTGCCGAGCACGCCGCGCTGCTCGCCAAGGGGACGGACGCGACCTTCGCCAACAGGGTGCATCTTGCCATGCAGGCGAAGGGATTTTTGACCAAGGACGACAACGGCAAGGAATAACGTCGTCATCGCCGGACTTGATCCGGCGATCCATCCCTCGAAGACGATGGATGCGCGGGTCAGGCCCGCGCATGACGAGATCAGAAGACATTTGCGCGCGCGGCGCGGAGGCCAGGACACAAATGGGATTCAAATGCGGGATCGTCGGGTTGCCCAATGTCGGCAAGTCGACCTTGTTCAATGCGCTGACCGAGACGGCCGCGGCGCAGGCCGCGAACTATCCTTTCTGCACGATCGAGCCGAACGTCGGCGAAGTCGCCGTGCCCGATCCGCGGCTCGACAAGCTGGCGGCGGTCGCCAAGTCGGCGCAGGTCATCCCGACCCGGCTGACCTTCGTCGACATCGCGGGCCTGGTACGCGGCGCCTCCAAGGGTGAGGGCCTCGGCAACCAGTTCCTGGCAAACATCCGCGAGGTCGACGCCATCGCGCATGTCGTGCGCTGCTTCGAGGACTCGGACATCACCCATGTCGAAGGCAAGATCGCCCCGCTCGCCGACATCGAGACCATCGAGACCGAGCTGATGCTCGCCGATCTCGACAGCCTCGAGAAGCGCGTCGACAACCTCACCAAGAAGGCCAAGGGTAACGACAAGGACGCCAAGGAGCAGCTCGACCTCGTCAACCGCACCTTGGTGCTGCTGCGCGAGGGCAAGCCCGCCCGCCTCGTCGAGCGCAAGGCCGAGGAGGAGCGCGCGTTCGGGATGCTCGGCCTGCTGTCGTCGAAGCCCGTGCTCTATGTCTGCAACGTCGAGGAAGGCTCGGCCGCGACAGGCAATTCCTTCTCGAAAGCGGTGCAGGAGCAGGCTGCCAAGGAAGGCGCCGTCGCGGTCGTCATCTCCGCCAAGATCGAATCCGAGATCGCCACCATTTCACGTGAAGAACGCGCCGACTTCCTGGAGACGCTGGGTCTCGAAGAAGCCGGCCTCGACCGCCTGATCCGCGCCGGCTACACGCTGCTCGACCTCATCACCTATTTCACGGTGGGCCCGAAGGAAGCGCGTGCCTGGACCATCCATCGCGGCACCAAGGCGCCGGGAGCGGCCGGCGTGATCCACACCGACTTCGAGAAAGGCTTCATCCGCGCCGAGACGATCGCGTATGAGGACTATATTGCGCTGGGCGGCGAAGCCGGCGCCCGCGATGCCGGCAAGCTCCGCCTCGAAGGCAAGGAATACGTCGTCGCCGACGGCGACGTGATGCACTTCCGGTTTAATACGTAAGACGCTGGATTTCGTGCCCCGGACGCAGCGCAGCGCTCCATAAGCGCGTTCACGCGCGTCTTCGACGCGCTATGCGGTGCGCTGCAGAGCCGGGGCCCAGAAGCTTCGATTGTGGATGCATGGGTCCCGGCTCTGCGTCGCGTCGTACGGGACGATGCTCCGCATCGCCCGGAACGCCGCGCCGCGTCCGGGACACGAGAGCCTCACTTCATCCCGCCGCCCTGATCCCGGATCGCGCCGAGATGCTCGTTGATGCGGAAGACGATCAGGATCAGCTCCGCTGCGATGCGCGAGAACACGACGCCGACGACGACGCTGGCGATCGACGACAGCAGCACCAGGAAGCCGCCGAACGGGCTGATCGCCATCGTCGCAAGGCCGGAGAAGACGCCGGAGAGGCCGAACAGGCAGATCAGCGCGATCACCAGCCAGTAGAAGGTCTTGATGATCGTCGGCGTGATGAAGCGGTCCCATTGAAACAGGTCGCTGAATGAAAACATTGCTCTCCCCAGGGCAAATCGGGCCTCGACCCTCGGTTGATCCGACTCAGGCCAAGACACCCGCGTCGAATGTAGCACGAGCCATGCGGGCCGGCGGGTTGAGATTGCTGCAAAGTGCGGCCACAATCTGTCATTTCCGCTAGCAATCCCAAGATGACCCTGACCTTCGAAGACTTCCAGCCCGGCCGGTTCGGAACGTTCGGCCCGCGCCATGTCACCCGCGACGAGATCCTGGCTTTCGCCGCCGAGTTCGATCCGCAACCGATGCATCTGGACGAGGAGGCGGCGGCCAAGAGCATGCTGCACGGCCTGTCCGGCTCCGGCTGGCACCTCTGCTCGCTGATGATGCGGATGATGGCCGATGGCTTCATCACCCGCGCCGCCTCGCTCGGCTCGCCCGGCGTTGACGAGGTGCGCTGGCTGTCGCCGTTTCGACCCGGCGACGACCTCATGCTCGACGTCGACGTCGTGGAGGCGCGCACCTCGAAGAGCCGGCCGGAACTGGGCATCGTCAAGTTCAAATGCACCGTGCGCAATGCGACAGGGCAGGCGCTGTGCGAGATGACCTCGCCGATCCTGATCAAGCGGCGCGAGGGGGCGGTCTGATGCGTTTCTTCGAGGAGATCGAGATCGGCTATCGCCGCGAGATCGGCGCCTACACGTTTACGGCGGAGTCCATCAAGACGTTCGCCGCGAAATTCGATCCGCAGCGTTTTCACCTCGACGAGGAGGAAGGCAAGAACTCGCTGTTCGGCGGGCTCGCCGCTTCGGGCTGGCATGTCGGCTCGGCCTGTATGAGCCTGCTTGTCGCGGATGGCCAGCGCCTGGCGCGGGAAGCCGCAGCGCGCGGGGAGGAGGTCGCGGTATGGGGCCCGTCGCCGGGTTTTCGCGACCTGCGCTGGATAAAGCCGGTGCTCGCCGGCGACACCGTCGCTTACGTCAATGTCGTCATCGACAAGCGCACCTCCGCCTCACGCCCCGGCTGGGGCATTCTGACGGCCCGCACCACCGGCACCAACCAGCGCGGCGAGGAGGTCTACTCCATCACCGCCAGCGCCTTCGTGCCAATGCGGAAGGGCGCGTGATCTAGAATTGACCGAGCCGGGTCTTTTCACCTCTCCCCGCTTGCGGGGAGAGGTCGGATCGCTCTTGCGATCCGTGAGGGGGTACAGGTCTCTCGACGATCTCATGCGCGGAGAGAGGCCTCTCACCCCAACCCTCTCCCCGTAAGAACGGGGAGAGGGAGAAGAGAAATCGCGGAACTGTTGCCCGCGCGCTATGGACGCGATTCAGGGCGCCTGCCATAAGCCGGCTCAACATGGTTTACCCGCGAAGCAGCTGGCTGAACCATCAAGTTGCTAACCAATTATGAACCTGTCGCTGTCTATTTGAGACGACTTGGGCAGAGTACAGGGGAACGAGGACTATGGCAGATCGCGGCGCACTCAAGCTGGTCGGATTTATCTTTGCGACCGCGACGCTGGCAGTGATGCTGGTTGCCGGCATGGTGGTGAAGGGCTATGCCGATGGCGCCTACACCCTGGAAGCCTCGGTCGTCGACGCGAGCCGTTAAGGCCTCGTTAACTTTTTCGGGCCGGCATCCGGCCCGCTTCAGCGGCTATAGACGAACGCCAGCACCGCGATCGCAACGGCGAGTGATCCTACAAAGCGCAGCATGATCGTGCCGAACTGGTTCGGCGCGGGCCGCAGTGGAATCGGGTCCGTGTTGTCGGGCCGAATGCTTTCCATCTGAAATGTCCCTGGGCCCGGCCGTAAGCGGCTATGGGCGCTTGTCCTTGGTCGCCGGGGACGGACGGAAAGTTCAAAGCGTCTTCAGCCCGACACTCTCGTGTCCCGGACGCGCTGCAACGCGCGAGCGTTGCTGCGCAGATCCGGCAACTGTTATGTTGACCTGGTCTGTAGGTACGGCTTCCTGTCGCGCATAATGGCGTTGAGGACCGTCAACAGCTTCCTGGCGACGGCAATGAGAGCGAGCTTGGCT
>NZ_LGHL01000344.1 GCF_001908205.1 Bradyrhizobium sp. NAS80.1 | reverse complement strand
CGCCCTCGGCGTGGGTCGACCATCAGTGCCAACCCACTTCGGTCAAGATTACGGCGAGCAAGTCGAGGCGGTACTGGCAGCGCGCCCGCCAGCGCTCAGCTTCGTATTCGGTGTACCATCAGCCGCGGTCGTGGATGGGTGCCATGCGCGTGGCATCCTGACCATCGGCACCGCGACGACCGTTGCCGAGGCGCGCGCTGTCGAGGCGGCCGGACTCGATGCGGTCGTGGCCACCGGCTTCGAGGCTGGCGGGCATCGCCCCTCATTCCTGCAAGAGGCCGAAGAATGCCTTACAGGCACGCTGGCGCTCGTGCCACAAGTAGTCGATTCCGTGCACATCCCCGTGATCGCGGCGGGGGGCATCGCCGATGCGCGGGGTGTTGCGGCGGCGCTGGCACTTGGGGCGGATGCCGTGCAGATCGGGACAGCCTTCCTCGCCTGTGACGAGTCCGGTGCTCCGGCTGTCCACAAGGAAGCCATGCTTGCCACCGGTCCACGCGACACCGCGCTCAGTCGCGTGTTCAGCGGCCGCCTGGCGCGCAGCCTACGAAATCGTTTCATGGATGAAATGGCCCCGCACGTGGCCGAGCTGCCGCCTTTTCCTGTTCGCAACTGGCTCAGCGGTACACTGCGCAAGGCGGCGATCGAGCAGGGGCGGAGCGATCTTATCTCGATGCAGGCCGGGCAGGGCGCGCCTCTGATCCACCGGCGCGACGCAACGGAGCTTATGGGTGACTTGATCCGCGAGACGGCCCGGTTGCTCGCGCGGATGTCCTCCGCCGAAACGGCGTATCAGGCGGCGCCGGCCGACGTCTAGCGGGGCACGATAGCGTCAGTCTGCGCGATGCGTGGTCGCCCGCCGACGCTGCCTCGCGAAGCACCATGTCCGACACGTTCAAACCTCCATCTTTTATCGCCGATCAGCTGCCGATCCGCAGAGGCTCCCACGTCAGATGACTACCGAACATCCAGAGCCCGCCGAGATCGAAATAAGCCATGATCGGCAGCATCAGGCCGAACACCTCCTGCTGCAGCGCCGGATCATCCCAGCTCGAGGATAGAGCAGGGTTGGCTCGACATAGCGGGCCCTGACATCGTAGCGCCCGCCATGCGCGACCTCCTCGGGCATGAAGCAACGCGCTCGGTATTATTTTCGCTGATCATGCGGGCGAAAATCCGGGCACCCTTGCCCGGGTTTTCTGAAACCTATTCTCCATGATCGGACCTGTGGATGGGCCCGCTAACGCGGAGCTGCCGGAATGAGGGGCGCCCGCGTGCTCACTCACTTGGTGGTGGTGTATCCGCCGTTCACTAGAATGGTCTGGCCGGTCAGCCACCTGCGCGCGCGTCCGAGATGAGGAGGCGGATATAGGGGACGATATCCTCAATGTCGGTGAGGCAGGTCTTGGAGAACTTCGAGAGCGCTGTTCGGACTATTCGCTCTTCCTCCGCTGCTGTGCGTGACTAGTGCCAGACGCGTGGTCAGAGATTAGGGCGGTCGGCCTAAAATGGCGAACTATCTCCGCACTAGCCGAGGTAGCCCGCCGTGCCGTCCCAGAGCAGCTTTAGCGCTTTGATCATGAGGAGTCCGTAGCAAGCGCGATAGAGCTGAGCCTGGTCGAGCCTCCGTCCCGTGGCATGGGTAGCCAGGCATGGTAAGCATCATGACGGATGACGACGACGGGCATGCCGAGAAGCGAAACAGCCAGACGCGTCCGTCGTCTTTTGCCTCATGGATCAAGTCCCGCTAGATCGATGTAATGACGTCACCGGCCCAGCCATTCCTCGACTACCGCACAGGACAGGGGCGACGGCGTCAGAGGCATTTCTTGCAAGGTTTGCCTCTGTGGCTTCGGTCATTCCGGGCGGCAACGCCAGCACGCCCACGCACAGTCCAAGGCCGACGGACTTCGACAGCCCGTTGACGTGCAAACTCCGTTCAAGGGTCAAAGTCGCCAGCGGCGGAAGCAATGACGCTGCCGCGGCATACACACCATCCTCGATGATCCATGCGCCGGCGCGGCGACAGATTTCGGCGATGGCTTGTCTGCGGGGCAGGCTCATGGTCGCGGTGGTCAGGTTGTGCAGCGTCGGCGTGACCGTCACAATCCTCAGTTCTCCGCCAGAAGCTCCCTCAACATCCCTTCGAACCACACTGGATCCTCGATTTCCGGAAAATGCCCAACGCCCTCGCGTTCGATCAGCCGCGCGTGCGGGGCGATGGCGAGCAGCGAGCGTTTGTCGCTTTTGCGATGGGAGCGGTCGTTCATGCCCCAGATCGCGAGTGTCGGCTGGGAGAAATCCGGAAATACTGGGCTATCGACTTCAGGGCCGAACCATGCCTGGATCAGCGACGCCAGACAGAAGTTGCCGCCGTGGTCAAAGCAGGCGCAGGCTTGGCGAAGGAACGCTTCGTTGTGCCTCGAATGCCCGACCGCGTTTGGATACCAGTTCGCGGCAGCGCTCGCTCGCGTGCGATAGTTGAGTTCCTGGCCCATATAGGGCTTCGCAAGATCACCATTGGGGTCGACGATCTTGCTTGTCCAAATTCGCTCTTTATCCCAGTCGAGTGCCTGCATCAGAACTAGATGGCTGACGAGATTGGGATGTTCTGCCGCGATCAATGCGCAGGGATAGACGTTGGTACAGGTGGGGCAGGGCACGTAAGATGCGGCGCCGAGGGCGCGCATCAGCTGGGTGTAGGCGTCGGTGAATGCGCGAAGCGAAAAATCAAAGCCGGGCTTAGGTGTCGAAAAGCCGAAGCCGGGCGGATCGACCAATATCACTCGTGTCCAGCGGGTGAGCCGCTCGAAGAT
>NZ_LGHL01000343.1 GCF_001908205.1 Bradyrhizobium sp. NAS80.1 | reverse complement strand
CGCTCGATGGCGAACAGAACATCGATGCGCTTGACCGCCTCGGCCGCAATCGGCGCCTTGCTGAGCCGCGCGAGATCAAAGAACTTGCGCCTGCCGTGCGCCCAGCATGCGGCCTCGATGATCGGGCCGCCCTTGCGATTGGCCTCGTAGAGCCTGCCAAAGCCGGCGTAGGCGTCGGCCTGCATCAGTCCGGCATAGCCCGCCAGATGCTGCTCCGGATGCGCACCGCCACGATCGGGCGAGTAGAAGAACACGGCCGCCGGCGGATCTGGGCCGGCAAACGGACGGTCGTCGCGCACGTAGGTCCAGAGCCGGCCGGTCCGGGTCTTGCTCTTGGCCAGGACCGGCACCGTGGGGTGAGTAGGCCGGAGGGATTTCACCTCCAGCCTCTCGCAGAACCGGGCGTGAGACTCTCGCCTCACCCGGCTCCCATCAGGCAAGCTTGCCGCCATCGCCAAGTTGCCAATGCACAAAGAGCCTGCGGTTCTCACTCGCGATCTTCTCCAGGAAGAGACGCGCGCGTCCCAAGCGGTGATGGAAGCGCTTGTACTTTCGCTTCAACCAGATAGCCAACGTCTGGTTGATGTAGCGCGCCAAAGGATAGAGCGCTGAACGCGTGTATTGCCCATAATATGCGATCCACCCCCTAACCATCGGGTTTAGTTCGCGGGCGATATCGTCTAGCGTCACCTCGGTTCGCTTGCGAAGTTTCAAGCCTCGGATCGCCGCCCGCATCGCGTTCAGCGCTGGTTTGCTGACCGCTGGGGTGAACCCACAGAACATCTTCCGCGAGCGCGGCCCCAGGACCGATCGGGGCCGGAAGCAATACCCGAGAAAGTCAAACATGGCCGTCTCGCTTTTACCTCGGCGTCGATCATCCTTGCAGTAGACGATTCTCGTCTTCGTAGGATGCAGTTCAAGGTGGCACTCCGCCAGCCGAGCCTGGAGCGCTGCGCAAACGCTCTGCGCCTCCATCTCATTGCGACAATGGACCAACCCGTCATCCGCATACCGACACCACCTGAGATCAGGGAACGTCCGCGCCATCCAGAGATCAAATGCATAGTGCATGAAGAGGTTGGCGAGGATCGGGCTCACCACGCCCCCTTGTGGGGTGCCGCGGCTTCGCTCGATTATCGGTCCATCCTCTTGCACCATCGGCGCTGTCAGCCATCGTTCGATGTAGAGCAGCGCCCATGTGCACGTCACATGTTTCCGGACGGCCCGCAGCAAGAGCTCGTGGTCGATATTGTCAAACAATCCTTTGATGTCGAACTCTAGAACCCAATCATACTTCCAGCACCGCTGTCGCGTGACGCCTACGGCATCGAGAGCCGATTTGCCGGCTCTGTAGCCATAGGAATCCGCCAGAAAGATTGCGTCGAGAGCCGGCTCAATCCGTTGTTTAACAACCGTCTGTGCCACGCGGTCCGCCACGGTGGGCACCCCGAGGATCCTTTGGCCTCCACTCTTCTTCGGAATGGAGACGGCCCGAACAGGCGGCGGGAAGTAAGCGCCTGAGCTCATTCGATTCCAAATCTTGTAGAGATTTCCCTTCAAGTCGGACTCGAACTGCTCAATCGTCACTCCGTCGACACCGGCTGCGCCACCATTGGATCGCACCTGCAGATATGCTTCGTACACCTTTCTCTTGTCGATCTTGAACGGCTTGCTCGGCTGGTTCATCGACGTCCTCCTGTTGCCAGTTGCGACGATGGCCAGCCCACCTGATCCGATCCCTTTGCTCCGGCCCCATTACGAGCCTTCGTCGCTAATACGGATCGGTCCGTCCCAGTGCTCCGCGTCGGTACTCTCGCCTCACGGTCTTCTCCGCTTGTGCTTCTCCCTTTCCATCGGAGCGACTGGTTCCTGCAGTTCCGCGACAGCGCCTGCATCCGATTCACGCCCCCTCGACGCCGGTCGCCGCCCGCCCGGTCATCAGGCTTCCGGCGGGCTCATCCCAGAGGGACGACACACCTCTGGTTTTGACGACGATTTCCACGTTACGACGGTTCATCGGTGGGTTCATTTTCATTCGTCTCTCGGACGCGTATCCGTTCGGGTACCCCCGACCGTTAGCTTCAACGCTCACGACCACGCCTCTTAAGCGAAGCCGCTTGAAGTGATTTGAGACCTACTCCTGAAAGTCGATCTCGAGGGGCCTACCCTCATCGCTGCCGCAGCTTGTGCACACAGATGTTCAGATCATTTCGATCATCCTTTCTGTGTGCTGCTGCAGCACACTGTCATCTGCGTGGATGCGTTCGGCTGCGAAGATGTGGCTCCGGATCGCATCGACCAGCGGCATCAGCGTTGCCGCCGCGGCGCCCACCCAGTCCGCGAGCGTCGATACGTCGAGGTCGATGCCTTCACGCTGGTAGACGTCGCTCTGACGATTGAGCGGCAGGTGCAGGCCGTACTTGGCAAACAGAACATGGGCCAGCAGCTTGGGTCCTGCACGCCCGCGCGCAATCGGATGCGAGGGGGCCGGCGGCTGGGTGATCGCTTCGCAGGCCCGGCAAACGAGCTTCTCGCGCACGTGCTGGGTCACCTTCCACTGACGCGGAACGAGCTCCAGCGTCTCGGTCACATCTTCGC
>NZ_LGHL01000342.1 GCF_001908205.1 Bradyrhizobium sp. NAS80.1 | reverse complement strand
CTTTCGTGTTTCTACACAGCCAGGGTCATTCGCGACGAACCCCACCGATCATGACCGACATCCGATGTCCGCTTCGTCCCGCTTGCGACCGAAATTCGTGGCACCGTAATATGTCGCGATGGGCCAATTCCGGACATTCTGAGGAACCGCAGTCCTCGCCTCCGAACGGCGTACCAATCGGGTCGTGGCGGCGCACTCACCTCCGACTGAGCCGCGGAGCCGGTCAGTCACGCTGACTTGCTATATCAGTTGGCTGGAGAAGCTGCGACCGAGGAGTCCGGTCTTCAGGCTCCCACCAATTTGAGACGTTGTGCATTTTTGACGGTGTTTATCCAGGTCGCGTATAATGTAGTTGCCCTTGAAGCGGGACGGCCGAAATCACCGCCCAGGGCGAACGAGCAGTACCGATGCCATCGGCAGGCACGCTCTCTCAAGAGACCGACGCTTTTTTCGGTTCGCACCAGCATTCACATTTATGAAATGCGCGCGCCGCTTCCGCGGCGGCTCGTTGCCGTAACCTCTGGAGAGAAACGATGAGCAAGATCGATCGAAGGTCAGCATTGGGAATCGGGTTAGCAGCGGCTTCGGCGGCCATGATGAAGCCAGCTGCCGCTCAAACCACGGGCTACAAGGATACGACGCCGTGGCCAGGTGTCGTGGTGCGCGCTTATGATGGCGAGACACCTGCCATCATCCCCGGCTTTAAGACCGTCTCAATGCGCGATCTCATTATGCAGCCAGGCTCGAAGACGATGGGTCCCCCGATGGAGAATGCCATGGTCTGCCATATCACCGAAGGCGAGATGCGGCTTGAGCAGGAGGGAAAGACCTTTACGGCCAAGAAGAACTTTGTCTGGACCTGCAACAAAGACACAAAAGAGCAGGCGTACAACGATGGGAACGTGGTTGCGATCATGCGGATCACGGACCTGAAGGCTTAAGGCTCGTTCCTTTGGAAGAGACGGCTGGCATTGGCGGATTCCGTGAATGTAAATCGCCATGGTCGCTGAGTGCGCTCGCCGGGGGTTTTCTGGCGCGACCTAGGGATGGCCCGAGGGAGGAGGATCATGATCATCACGAGACGTCACGCGCTCTGCTGCAGCACCCTGGCCCTCGGCGGCGTCGTGCTGGCACCGCAACTTGCAAAGGCTGAGACCGCTGCGCGCCAGTCCGCCATTGCGGCCGATCCAGCGCAAAAACTGGTGACCGAGCAGTTCATGATCGACGCTGCCGATCCCGGAATAAAGCTCTACGTCAGAAACAAACACACGGAAGATTTGAAGCAGTTTAGCTCGGAGAAAACGTTGCTGTTCGTTCACGGTGCGACGCAACCGTCGGAGGCGACTTTTGATCTTCCGCTCGAGGGACTGTCGTGGATGGACTACATCGCCCAGCATGGTTGGGATGTGTATTTGATCGATGTGCGCGGCTACGGCCGATCCACGCGTCCGCCGGAAATGGACCAGCCAGCCGCCAGAAATCCTCCTATCGTTACGACTGACGTGGCTGTGAAGGATATCGGCTCCACAATCGACTTCATCCTTCAGCGGCGAGGTCTGTCGAAGCTCAGTCTTATGGGCTGGTCGTGGGGGACCGTGATTGTGGGCGCTTACACGGCCGACCACAATGACAAAGTCGACCGGCTCGTGCTCTATGCGCCAACGTGGCTAAGGACCTCACCGCTGCCGCAAGCTGCGCCTCCCCCGTTAGGAGCTTATGTTGCGGCACCAATGGCGACCGCGCGTGAGCGCTTGCAGGCCGGCGCTCCCGACGACCGCAAGAACGATTTGATGCCGGCGAGCTGGTTCGAAGCATGGTCGGCGGCCGCATTGGCCAGCGATCCGGCCGGTTCAAAGCAAGAGCCACCGGTGCTGCGCAGCCCAGCGGGCGTGTTCCAGGACAACCGCAATTACTGGGACGCGGGCAAGGCATACTACGACCCCGAGAGGATCAAGATCCCGACGCTGGTGGTTGTCGCCGAATGGGATCGGCTGACTCCCAGCCAGGGTGCACAAGCGCTCTTCCACAAGCTTCCAAGTGGCCCAAACAAGCGGCTCGTCGAGATCGGCGAGGGAACGCATTTCGTTATGCTGGAGAAGAACCGGATACAGCTTTTCCAGGAGGTGCAAGTCTTCCTCGATGGGCCATGCCGGAACTGACACTACCTCGGTGGCGTGCGCCTGTTCTTCTGGGAACAAGCTTTCGTCGCCAGCGCGGCGGCCACGATGGAAGTCGGAGGAAGCATCGTTGCCGCTTAGCCGTAATGTCGCCTTGGGGTCTTGGCTGTGTGAAAACGCCAAGGCGCTTGAGCGCGATAGAAGAAGTTATTCGTCCAAGGCGGTTCTAGCGCTTAAGCTAGCACGCGGCTTCAACTTAGACGACGAACTGAAGAATGTAATTCTAGCCGTGTCTCGATCATTCGCGTTTTTACACAGCCAGGGTCATTCGCGACCGAATCGGGCCAGCGGGAAATCCGGGGCAGGTCCGCTATGCCGCTGGAAGCGGAAGTGAGGTATATCCTGCCGCGACGCAACAGGGAGCGAACACGACGACTGAGACCATCAGCAATGATCGCCCGCCCGTCGCCAAACCTGTTTCCCGACAGCGATCCAGAAAGCCCGCGACCGTGAGCGCGGTGGAGCAAAAGAAGCTGCGATAGGCACTCCCGGCCCTTGAACATGTCCGTTATGCCCTCAGTAGCGGCATCAAGCAGGACATCGCACGAGGTCGCAGATGGGCCATTCTGCTGGTTTGCAAA
>NZ_LGHL01000341.1 GCF_001908205.1 Bradyrhizobium sp. NAS80.1 | reverse complement strand
CAACCCGATCCCATCCCGAACTCGGCCGTTAAACTCTTCAGCGCCAATGGTACTATGGCTTAAGCCCTGGGAGAGTAGGTCGCTGCCAGGCCTGCCAAGGACAAGGAATCCTCCTCTTCGATGTTCGACACCAAAACGCCGCCTTCCGGCAACGGAGGCGGCGTTTTGCGTTTGGGCGCAGCAATGCCGCGCCGCCTGCATCTTTACTACCGCCGCGCCACTAGCACCCCGATCAAGAATGCCACCATCAGCGACGGCAGCGGTGCCTCGCGCACCATGCCGCGAACGATGTCCGGCCAGCGCTGGTCCGGGACGAGTTCTGGAGATCTGATCTCAGCCGTGGGTCTGATCTCAGCCGTGGGCATGACGCCCCAGCTTGATGCGAGTTCTGCGATCTCGCTCGACGCCAAACGCGAGCCGTCGCGGACGCGGAAGATGGCTGCATCGGATCGCTCACGCGGCGCGAGCGCCATGAGCGTCGCGATGGCCGTGCGCAACGTCATCTCGCCATAGCCTTGCAGCCTTACCGACTCCTCGGGGTCGGACGTCATGCGAAATCATCCCTCACAGCGCGAAGTGGTGCGCGATGGTGAATGCCGCCGTCGCGCAAATGACCAGCGTGGAAACCGCGCCGACCACACCGCGCGCGAGATCGGCTCGCGTCAGGTGCCTGGTCATGATTTTGCTCCATGCTCTGCATGGAAATGGCCGGGCCGGAGGTTGGTTCCCGGCGCAACGCCGAATCGTCAGGTGCCGATTATTTCCGCAGCAGCTCGCTCAGCGCCTCCGTCGCCTCGGCGCAGCGGATATCGTCGATCTCACGTGACAGGCTGAGTGCGCTCGATTTCAGTTCTTCGATCGTCCAGCTCTCGGGATGCTGGCTTTCGAGCTGACTGAGGCGCTTGTTGAGATCGTCCAGTCTGGACTGGAGCTGCCCGATGCTGGCAACCCCATTCACTTTCCAAACCCGTTGTGCACGCATCGTAGTTCCCCTGCTAGTCTCACGGCGTTGTGAGAGCGGTTCGTGGCCGCAATGGGAGTTTCTTTTGTCCGGCTTCAGATCGCGGGGAACCGTTGCAGATTAGCAACGAAGTTCCCGGACCTTTGGCGTACGGTCTCACTACGAGACCCGCAGGCATGAAATTTGATTGTGCACTGTCGCAACGATGCGCGCGGGAGGCCCTGGCGAGCGATGCGCCGGGCCGAGAGGCGCGGCTTCGACGATCCTGCAAGCAAACGAAGGCAAGCGAGCGAAGGAAAGAGGCGTGGCGAGATATGTGAATGTCGCGGCCGGCCAGCTTGGCCCGGTCGCGCGGACCGAGACGAGAACGGAAGTTGTGGCTCGCCTGATGGCGTTGATGCGCCAGGCGAGGGCCTCCGGCTGCGATCTGATCGTCTATCCCGAGCTCGCGCTGACGACGTTCTTTCCGCGCTGGTATTTTGAGGAACAGGCCGAGATCGACAGATTTTTCGAGCGTGAGATGCCGGGGGGCGGAGACGCAGGCCCTGTTCAACCTCGCGCGCGAGATCGGCATCGGATTCTATCTCGGTTACGCCGAGCTGACGGTCGAGGCCGGAATTGTCAGGCGCTACAACACCTCCATCCTGGTCGACAGGAGCGGCGCGATCGTCGCCAGATATCGCAAGGTCCACTTGCCCGGCCATGCCGAGCACGAGCCGTGGCGCAAATTCCAGCATCTGGAGAAGCGCTATTTCGAGCCCGGCAGCGGTTTTGGCGTGACCGAGGCCTTCGGCGGCGTGATGGGAATGGCAATCTGTAATGACCGCCGCTGGAGCGAGACCTATAGGGTGATGGGCCTGCAGGGCGTCGAGATGGTGATGATCGGCTACAACACGCCGGTGCACAATCCGCCGGCGCCAGAGCATGATGATCTCTCGCTCTTCCACAATCACCTGGTGATGCAGGCCGGCGCCTATCAGAACGGCACCTTCGTGGTCGGCGTTGCCAAGGCCGGCATCGAGGAGGGCGTAGACCACGTCGGCGGAAGCTGCATCATCGCGCCCTCCGGCGAGATCATCGCGAGATGCACGACGAAGGGCGACGAGATCGCGCTCGCCCGCTGCGATCTCGATCTCTGCAACTCCTACAAGCGGACTACATTCAATTTCGACGTTCACCGCCAGCCGCGGGCTTACGGGCCGATCGTTGAGCGCAAGGGCGTGACCATCATGGCCGACGGAACGCCGGTGCGCCCGAAGGGGTGATGCTCTCTCCCTTGTCATTCCGGGGCGATGCGCCGGGATCGCGCGACGCCGGAGCATCGAGTCCGGAATCCATCGGGCCGAAAGACACGCCGTGAAATGGATTCTCAGATGCGCAATTGCGCATCATAGCTCGCCGCTTCGCGGCGCCGGGAAGCCCGGGTGTTTCGCTCCGTCGTCAATCCCTCACTGCAAAAATATTCCGCTTTACCGAAATTCGGATTTGTCGTATGTATCGCCCATCCCGGCTCACCCTTGAGGGGCGATCATGTGTCGTCACGATACGCGAGCCGGGCCTGCGGTGGACGCGGCAGCGTCGGGCGCGAGAGGTCAAGGGCAGGGCGGATTGCTCTCCGTGAGCCCGAGGCTTCGTGCCGACGAGCGGCGCTGAGAGTTCGTCTCGCCAGCCTTGTCTTGGCAATGTCGACAAGGCCGGGAAACAATGTAGCGAATAGCGAGCCGCGCGTACGGCAAAACCGTGTGGTCCTGGCCGTCGTTGCTACGGTCAAGCCTTTGCGGAGATGCTTGCGAGCCCAACCCGGCAGACAG
>NZ_LGHL01000340.1 GCF_001908205.1 Bradyrhizobium sp. NAS80.1 | reverse complement strand
TGGCCCTGACCGCTCTCCTGCCGCCCTAACATCCGCTGCTCCCGCAAATGCCGCCTCAAACCAACGGAATCACGGTTCGCGAGTCGCCTCAACCGGAGTTTTGCAACACAATCATAGATAGAGCGGACCGAGCACTTGGCAGCCTCAGAGTTTCATCATTCGCCTTCCTATTCGTGCTCGGCGCCAAGGATCAGAGCGCCCAATCCAAAGAACGTGACGCCGCCGACCCAGAGCAGCTCGAGCGCGGTCTCGACCGCCGAGGTCTCGATCGGTACGTCGCGCGTGAAAGCCACGATGATGAAAGCCAGGTTCAGAAGCAGGCCCGTCAAGCCACACACGAAAAACAGCGATTGGAATATGCGTGTCATCGTTCCTCGCTTCACACAGAGTTGCGCTCCACGACGCTGGGAATTTGGCGGCCCTTACTATCGCGAAGCTTCCGGAGTTTCTATGGGGCGAAGGTCACGGTGGCGGAAAAGCTACCGGGGGTAGTTTGCCACTTCAGTCCTGAGATTGAGGATACTATTTGGGGAAATGGCTGACTTCCGCTTGTGGGGGCCGTAAGCCGACATTGCAGCAGCGACAATCGTTTAGGACTGCTCGTGGACCCCGAAGTGGACATACGTCAAGGTGCCCAATGTTTGAGCCTTACCTAACGCGCTGGGGCCTGGTCCCCGATGGCAATCCGATCACGACACCGGCCGCCAGGTTGCTTCCGGTGCGGCGGTCCGGTGATGCTGCCATGCTTAAAGTGTCCCATGAGAGGGACGACTGTCGCGGCGGCGCCCTGATGGAATGGTGGGAAGGAGAAGGCGCCGCGCGTGTCTTAGCCAGAGATCACCTAGCCCTGCTCGTGGAACGTGCCCTAGGCTCGTCTTCCTTGGCCGACATGGCCCGCGTGGGACGCGATAACGAAGCCTGCCGTATTTTGTGCGCCACCGCCGCGCAGCTGCACGCTTCCCGCCCGAAGCCCATTCCCGAACTGATCCCGCTGGCGCACTGGTTTCATGAACTGGAGCCGGCGGCTGCCAAGTACGGGGGCATCCTGGTTCGCTGCGCCGAGACCGCGCAATCGCTGCTCGCCGAACCGCGCGAGTGCGTGGTGCTACATGGAGACCTGCACCACAACAATGTGCTCGACTTTGGCGCGCGCGGGTGGCTCGCCATTGATCCTAAGGGCCTCGTCGGTGAGCGCAGCTTCGACTTCGCCAACATCTTTACCAATCCCGACCTGAGCGATCCGAGCCGTCCTGTCGCGACTGAGCCGGGCCGCTTCGCATCGCGCGTGAAAGTCATCACCGAGGTCGCGGAGGTGGAACGACAACGCCTCTTGTGCTGGATTCTCGCGTGGACCGGATTGTCGGCGGCTTGGTTTCTTGGTGACGAAGATCCTTTGGCAGAGATCGATCTGCGCATTGCCGAGCTAGCCGCCGCCGAACTGGATCGTTGAAGCGCAACAGGTGCCATATTCGCCGACCGACGAGAGGCTACGACATTGAACGTCTGGGAAGGGCGCTTGAATATAGATGTTGATCGGGCGCGGTTATCTTAGGCATCGTCGGCTCATTGGAGCTGACCGGAAGCAGCAGCGCCATCCGCCAAACGGCGCTTGTGACCCATGAGCCATTTTGAAAGGCCTCCGGACGTTGCAAATCTTTCAAGTTGCGACGAGCAACCGGTAGACAGATTTGAACCGAAAGGATTGCTTGCCAGCTAGTGCCGTGGCTTCAAACTGGGCACCGTCATCCCAGTAGGTCCCAGCAAATCCAATGGTAAGAACCTTTCGTGCCCATGGGTACGTACCAGATATTGGCGAATGCTCTCGGCTCGTCATTTCACCCTTCCACTTGCCGTCAGAACAAGTGTAGCTCCCGACGGTATAGTAAAATCGGCCGCCCCCACGCATCGTGCCATCACGGAGCACCATGACATGCCGATTGTAGGCATCTACTCCGTCCAAAAACCATGTCTCAGCTAGATAGAGTCCGTTCCGTATCATGATTTGATGCCGCGCAATCGAGAGCATCATCAGGCCCAGACTTCCGGGAAGGGCCGCGTCGACAAGACTGCGCGTCCTTCAGCGGCTTTACAAGCCAGCAAGAAACTGCCGAACCTCGTGAACTCATTTCAGCCGGCATCTGCGCGGCGTTTGAGGGTTTTCCTCAATGCCGCGTCCGGTCGCCCGGCGGCGACAACGACCTTCATCTGCATTCACGAATTTCCGAAGCTGTCCTTTACTCCGGCTTGTGATTACATTCTTCAGTTCGTCGTCTAGGTTGAAGCCGCGTGCTAGCTTAAGCGTTAGAACCGCCTTGGACGAATAACTTCTTCTATCGCGCTCAAGCGCCT
>NZ_LGHL01000034.1 GCF_001908205.1 Bradyrhizobium sp. NAS80.1 | reverse complement strand
TTCAAAGGTGAGCTTTCAATTCTGCGTATTCTTCTCTCGTCAAAGCAAAACGCGCGCCGAGCGCCGACGCTGCGGCCGTTTGACCGGTCTGACTATGTATTGACTTCTCCTGAATGCTGAATGGCAGGACAGCATTCGCATCGTCGAGGGCAAACGTTGGCTAAGCGCCTTGCGCACAATTCCCGGATTTCTGTCAAACTCCAGCGACTGGATAAACAACTAACATCAGGTCGGGGCAGTCGTCATTCGGCGGCCGTCCACACCCTCGTTCGGGGATTGTGGCAATGATTTCCTCGCGAGCTGGCGTTTAGCGCCCATCAAGCATTTCAATCCGAACGCGGCGGCAACCTCGCCGAGTGGCGATACGCGATGAGCCTTGATCGGCCAGTTAGATGGTGCTCAATGCAATATTCCGCGATATTGGTAGAATCCAATGTTTGGATGCTAAGCATCGAGATGATGAAAGCGCGGAGACATGCGCGGAAACCTATGCCGGAATCACTTGCGGAAGAGCCAGATGGTGCAATCCAACCGTCACTTGCAGGAGCAGATCGCTATAATCCGCCACTTCGACCAGAACATGCGAGGCCCAATCTGGAGCGGTTTCGCGCGTGGGCGGCGGGGGTGAGGGATGAATGGGACGAGGCGGCAGCTGCGACTTCATCGACTCAAATGTCGCTGCCTCACGGAAATTGAGCGGCGCATCAGGCGCATGAACGATCGAGGTGCCGTGATTTGAGGTCCGACCATCCAAAGACCCAAATCGACCGGCGTGCTCGAGGTCAAACTCAGGTGAAAGAATTTCGGAGCGCGCGAGGGTGCTTTTGACCTGAAAGACTGAATGGGGACCTTGCGTTAAGTTTCGCGTGCCAGCATCGCAGAAATATTTGTGCTGCTTGGTGGGTTTTCTCACATCACGTTGTGAACGATTACGAGCGAGTTTTTGCCGATCTGCTGCGGCATCGCAAGATGTGTAAGTAAGACAAATCGAATTCGGTCGCAGTAAGCGCCATCGTCGCTGCGAAGGCATCAGCATCTTCGGCGCTCGACAGGGGAGCGGTAAACCTTTGAAAGATGCCGTGTATGATCGTGAGTCGCTCATCAGATCAAAAAGGGGCAAGAACGTGCATGAGACCGGGCGGCCCAAGTCCCAGGGCGCGTGACAGAACGCTTCCGTTGAGATCAAATGGCTTCAGGAGTTTCCCAACGCCGCTATTGGGATCCTGTCTCTCGCGCCGCTTGCGCCCATCGCAGTAGTTGAGACCCTATTTTTTTGGATGTCCCGGCGGCTGATCGGCACGCTGGATGGCATTATGCGGCTCTGTAAGGCATGCCTGTATCAACGCGTTCGGAATCCTGCGCAACCGACCAGAAATCGATGGATTTCGGCGCAATTTGCGTTCTCGCTTCGCAATATCGTAGAGCTCTTCCGTTTAAAAAGATTTATCTACGCAGGGAGATTGCAAATGAAGGTCGGGGTTCCCAAGGAAATCAAGGCGCACTAATATCGCGTGGGCCTAACTCCTGGGACTGTGCGCGAGTATGTGGCTGCGGGCCACAGTGTCGTCGTAGAGACCGATGCCGGGGGGAGGCATTGGCGCAACAGACGACAATTACCGCAAGGCTGGCGCAACGATCCTGGACTCCGCGCACGAGGTGTTTGCATCGAGCGAGATGATCGTAAAGGTGAAGGAACCTCAGCCGTCCGAATGGACGCAATTGCGTGAGAACCAAATCCTGTTTACCTATCTGCATCTGGCGCCAGACCCGGAGCAGGCGAAGGGTCTCCTAAACTCTGAGTGCACCGCAATCGCCTACGAGACCGTGACGGATGCGCATGGCGGCCTTCCGCTGCTGGCGCCGATGAGTGAGGTCGCGGGCAGACTTGCGATCGAAGCGGCAGGTAGCGCCCTGAAGCGGTATACAGGGGGGCGCGGACTGCTGATAGGGGGTGTGCCCGGTGTACAGCCGGCCCGTATCGTCGTGATTGGAGGCGGCGTTGTTGGCACGCATGCGGCTCGCATGGCGGTCGGCTTGGGTGGCGAGGTCTCCATCATTGACCGATCGATACCTCGACTTCGCGAACTTGACGAGCTATTCGGCGGTCGCGTTCGAACCAGGTTTTCGACGATTGACTCCGTGGAGGATGAGGTCCTGGCGGCCGACGTGGTCATTGGTGCGGTGCTCGTTGCCGGAGCGAGCGCGCCAAAACTGGTCAGCCGTGGCATGTTGAGCTCGATGCGCAAAGGTGCGGTGATCGTCGATGTCGCTATCGATCAGGGTGGATGCTTCGAGACATCTCACCCGACGACCCACGCTGACCCAACTTACGAGGTAGACGGCGTCATTCACTACTGTGTGGCTAATATGCCCGGAGCCGTCCCGCTCACCTCAAGCCAGGCGTTGAACAACGCCACGCTGCCATTCGGTTTGGCTCTGGCCAATAAAGGCTTTTCCTCCGTACGCGAAAATCCGCACCTTCGCGCGGGCCTCAACGTCCATCGAGGCCGGCTAACTTATAGGGCCGTCGCCGAGAGTCTCGGTCTGCCCTTCTCACCGATCGATCAGGCTGCGGCCTGATCCCAGGGGCCCCAGGCGGGGCGTTTCCTCCCTGACTTGGGCCACTTCACTCGGAGTGGCCCATTTTTTTTGAAAGGCTCGCATCCATTCCTGCCTGCGTCCCAATCTGGTAGCGGTTAGCCCCGTCAGTCAAATAATCTAAGCCATTGATATTGCGTTAATAGTCTCTTGGCGCTCGGTCCCAAATTGATCCCCAAGCGTGTCAGTGCACGGCTAAGCGATGTTTGCGAATTCCGACGATCCGCCTGAAGCGATCTGGAGTTCGGCACCCATTTACATTCCCAGCCGGTCGGCTGGGGGCTGATTGCCCTCGGTCCGCGAGCTCACCGATAGCCTGCAGATTACTCTTGTTCCGCTTTTTCGATCAGCGTTTCAGTAATACGCCGCGACCGATGCGGATTGCCGCTCCGAACTGTTAATGAAGAGCATGAGCAACTCTTTTCCGGGTTCACGGTAGGCCACAAGACTTAAACTCGCCTGTTGCTTTGTGTCGGTGGCGTGCAACGTCGCCGCTGAACTCTCCTTCGAAAATCGGCGAAATGTTGCGTGCTGTTTGATGGCATTCATTCACTCGCCTCCGCTGAAAGCCTTCGATCTTGACGATCGGCACGTCGCCTAAGCGGCCCAGAGCCGATATACATAAGGTGCGCTCTCGAAGTGACGCTGATCCCGCGAAGCACCTCTCGAAGAGGGAAGTACCGCATCGAAATCAAGCGTCGATGCCGACTGTAGAGTCTGCGACACACTGTCGAAGCGGTGACATTCGACAGAAAATAACGGAGGTAAACCAAGCCTCCGTAGTGTGGCACGAGACTTGAAACAAAGAAGCCGTCCCGCATTTTCTGCCCATGGAATCGCAGTGATGACTTACAAGATAATCGCGTCCCAATGCACCGGCTGCGGAGCATGCGAGTTCGAATGTCCCAACGCCGCAATCAGCCTCAAGAACGATGTGTATGTGATCAATCCGACGAAGTGCACCCAATGCGAGGGACATTTCGACGCGCCACAATGCGCCGTTGTCTGCCCAGTCCCCGGCACCTGCGCGCCGGGATAGACGTGCAGCCGTTTGGCGGCACCGCGGTACGTGTGAGGATTGAGACGCTATTGGCGGCCAGTTCAGTGGTGGGTCGCCTGATCGGAACGCTTCCAGGCGCCGACCTGGTTGTGACTTGCGCGATATCCTTCGTGGCAAAGGAAACCCGCCGCAGCGTCGCCGGAACGGGTCAAAATGGTTCTCGCACGGGTGGAGCAGGCGATGTAGCTCTTCTTGAGACCGTTGAGCGCGTCCGGCGCATCGACGTCGACCAGTATCGATATGGGTTTGAGACGCTGATCGAGTCTGACAAGGCCCCCAAGGGGTTGTCGGAAGAGACCGTCCGCTTCATCTCCACGAAAACGAAGCCCGCCTGGATGCTGGAGTGGCGCCTGGAGGCGTCTCGAAGATCTCCGAGGATGTGTTGTTCTACTGCATCCAACGCGGGCTATACCAGGAGGAAGCCATTGGCCTCGTCGTCAACGGCTTCGCCAGGGATGTATTACAGAAATTACCGAGAAATCACTTGCGGGCTCAATCTCACCGTCAATCCGGGCGAGGTGCACGCGATCATGGGGCCGAACGGCTCCGGCAAGTCGACGCTGTCACACTTCATCGCAGGCAAGCCGGGCTATGAGATAACTTCCGGCCAAATCCTTTTGAAGGGCGAAGACCTGCTCGCGATGGAGCCGGACAAGCGCGTCGCCAATGGCGTATTTCTCGCCCTCCAATACCCCATAGAAATTCCAGGCGTCACCACGATGAACTTCCTGCGCGCGGCGCTCAACGCTTAGCGCAAGGCACGCGGCAAAGAGGAACTGTCCACGCCCGCAAGGTCGCCAAATCTCATAAGATTCGGCAGGAGACGCTGAAGCGAGGCGTCAATGTCGGTTTTTTCGGCGGTGAATAGAAGCGCAACGAGATCATGCAGATGGCCCTTCTCGAGCCAAGTCTGTGCCTCCTGGACGAAATCGATTCCGGTCTCGATATCGATGCGCTGCGCATTGCGGCCGACGGCGTCAAGAAGCTGCGCTTCGCCCAAGCGTGCGATGGTCGTGATCATCCATTATCAGCGGCTTCTGAACTATATCGTGCCGGATGTGGTGCACGTGATGTCTAAACGACGCGTTATGGAGAGCGGCGACAAGCAGCTCGCCCTGGAGCTCGCGTCTCCGGCCACGCCCAGTTCGAGGGGGGCGCCTGACGGCGCAAGAAATCTTTGGGATGAATTTGGATCTGACTAAGACGGACCCTGCAGTCACGACAGGCAACATCTTCGCGGCCGCTCGAGAACGACTGCCCGGCGCTGGCCGCGTAGCTGAAATCCGCGCGACGCTTTCGAGGCCTACAAACGTGCCGCGTTGCCGCATTCACGCATCGAGGATTGGAAATACACGGATCCGCGCATGCTGATGCCCGACGTGCTGCCGCTGGCCGCGCACCCAATGCGGCTTCGCTGGAGCGGGCAAAGACTGCGGTCGAGCGGGCGGCAGTCGAGGAGGCAATCAAGCTAGTGCTGGTCGATGGCATATTCGTACCTAGCCTATCTGATGCCGCCAAGCTCGGAAAGAAAGTCGATCTACGGACGCTAAAGTCGATCTGCGGACGCTGCACGCAGTTCTGGAGAACCCGGCGAATGGCGCGATGGCCAATCTTGTATTGTCGACTACAAGTGACGCGATGGTCTCACTTAATTCCGCGATGGCGACTGACGGTGTGGTGATTACGATCGCCGACCATGAGCGATGAGACGTCCGATCCAAATCATTCACGTTGCGCCCGGATCCGCGGCATCCAGCTTTACGCGCTGCTATCTGCACCTCGGGAATGGTGCGCACGCGAGCGTGGTAGAAAATTTTATCGCGGCCGACAGCACATGTGGCCATCGAGCCAACGATGCAATAATCGTCCTGGTTGGCAATCAGGCAGCCCTCTCATATCTTCGCATGGGAGCCGACGCGGCTGACGCCGTAAACGTCTCGTCCGGAATCATCGTAGTCAGTGCCAAGGCGAAACTCAATCTATTCAACATGACCCACGGTGGCGCCGTCAGTCGCTATCAAGTATTTGTCACATTGGCAGGTGAGGGGGCTGAACTCTCCGTCAACGGGCTCAACCTGCTCAAGCACACGCAGCACGCAGATGCCACACTCGTGGTCGACCACGCCTTTCCGCATTGCACCAGCCGGAACAATTTTCACGCCGTCGTCGATGACGACGGCCGCTCCGTGTTCCAGCGCCGAATCATCGTTCGCCCCCACGCGCGAAAGACCGACGCCAAGCTGACGACGCGCGCGCTGCTCTTGTCAGACCAATCCGAGGCCGACAATAAGCCCGAGTTCGAAATCTTTGCCGACGACGTGAGCTGCGCGCACGGCGCGACATCAGGCGCGCTGGACGAGAATCTGCTATTCTATCTGCGCGCTCGAGGTATATCCGAGAGAGATTCGCAGGCGCTATTGATTAAAGCGTTCCTCGCCGAGGGGATCGCAGATGGCAAATTGCGCGATATTGCGACGGCGCAAACTGAGGGCTGGCTCGAGGCGCGGCGATGAAAAGGATACGCTCGACTGGGTGGGGAGCTGTCTGCGCTTGCTCTGATGTCCGTGGCAAGCCGCTAGTTCACCTCGATAACACCGCAGCTGCGCAAAATTTGCAAGACGGTGGTCGATCGGACAAACTAAGCCTGCGCGTGCGAATATGCCAGTGGTACGTGGCCGCCTGCACTCACTCGAGAGCGCTGCGACAGTGGCCTATGGGGGCGTGGCAAGGTGGTACAATTCGCGCGACTTCTGGCGTACCAAGATGGTCAGGATCACGCCTGTCTAACGTGCTCGGCACCGTCCCGCCCGCATAGATGTGGTGAGCAGCGCGCGTGCTCGCCGCACCCCCTGCCGCTCGGTGGTTCGCAGGCAAGCGCCTATCTGGAATATCGTTGTACGCGACATTGATCCCGATTTTTATGTGATGACGGGCCAATTGTATGGTCCAACAGGCATCGATGTACCCTTACGGTAAGTATGCAGTTCTGACGTCGATGCCGGCTTAACAGGGGCGGTGAGACGATCCGTGAGGTCTCGCTTTGACGCGTCAGCTATGCTGGTCCCCCGTAGCGCCGGGCTAGGTGCGCAGCCGATGTGGAGGTGATGCGGTTGGGCGCTGTTGCGGACTACATCAACTCTATGGGCAAGGCAAAGATACGCAAACCCGAAGGCGCGCGGCTCGCCTACGGAGAGCTCGGCGGCTTCAGCCCGCTACGCATGATCGGGACGACGGTTGTAGGACGCGCTGGGAACTTGGCTCATGCCGCCCTGTCTCTGGTTCTCTTCGTTATGCGCGCCATCCAGCTCGGTCCGCCAGGTACCCACTACCGTAGAGAATTGCCGTGCAGCTCATAGCGTGGACCGCGCTTGTTCTGTTTCTAACATGGCGAACGGGGACTGATCTGCACGAGGCGAAACTGTCGCATTCACAACAACATTCGGTCGCTTCACGCGCTAACTGATTCCAAATCCGCTCGTTTCTGCGTTCACTCGGCGCTGGCATGCTCGTTGCAAAAGGCTTGACCGACTGCTCCCCATTCCAACAGGAAAGCTTCGAAGGACATCAGCATGAGCCTCGTAACGACCCAGAGCGCAGCGGAAATCAGAGCGCGAAACAAGGAGCTGATTGAGGAGACATTGAAAGTCTATCCGGAGAAGACCGCGAAGCGGCGCGCCAAGCACCTGAATGTTCACGAGTCGGGCAAATCGGACTGCGGGGTCAAGTCCAACCTAAAATCAATACCCGGCGTGATGACGATTCGGGGGTGCGCCTACGCGGGTTCCAAGGGCGTGGTCTGGGGACCTATCAAGGACATGGTCCATATCAGCCACGGCCCGGTCGGTTGTGGCCAGTATTCGTGGGGCTCGCGGCGCAATTATTACGTCGGCACCACGGGAATAGATACGTTCGTGACCTTACAGCTAACCTCCGATTTTCAGGAAAAGGATATCGTGTTCGGTGGGGACAAGAAGCTCATCAAACTCATTGACGAAATCCAGGAGCTGTTCCCGCTCAACAATGGCATCACCATCCAGTCGGAATGTCCGATCGGCCTGATCGGCGATGACATTGAGGCGGTGTCTAGAGCGAAATCTAATGAATATGACGGAAAGACCATCGTTCCGGTCCGTTGCGAAGGTTTTCGTGGCGTGTCGCAATCGCTCGGCCACCATATTGCCAACGACGCGGTGCGCGATTGGATTTTCGACAAGAATGGGCCCGACAGCAAGCCGGAGTTCGAGTCGACGCCTTATGATGTCGCGATCATCGGCGACTACAATATTGGCGGCGATGCTTGGTCGTCTCGGATTTTGCTGGAGGAAATGGGGCTACGCGTGATTGCGCAATGGTCCGGCGACGGATCACTGGCCGAGCTGGAGGCAACGCCCAAGGCAAAGCTTAACATTCTGCATTGCTACCGCTCGATGAACTACATCTCGCGCCACATGGAAGAGAAGTTCGGCATTCCCTGGTGCGAATACAATTTCTTCGGACCATCGAAGATCGCGGAATCGTTGCGCAAGATTGCGAGCTTTTTCGATGACAAAATCAAAGAGGGCGCCGAGCGGGTGATCGAGAAATACCAGCCGCTGGTAAATGCGGTGATCGCGAAATATCGGCCGCGCCTCCAAGGCAAGACTGTGATGTTGTTCGTCGGCGGACTGCGGCCTCGTCATGTGATCGGCGCGTATGAGGACCTCGGAATGGAAGTTATCGGCACTGGATATGAGTTCGGTCACAACGACGATTATCAGCGCACCGCCCAGCATTACGTGAAGGACAGCACGCTCATCTACGACGACCTCAATGGCTACGAGTTTGAGCGCTTCGTAGAGAAGCTCCAACCCGACCTGGTCGGGTCAGGTATCAAGGAAAAATACGTGTTCCAGAAGATGGGTGTGCCGTTCAGGCAAATGCACTCCTGGGACTATTCCGGTCCATATCACGGCTATGACGGTTTTGCGATCTTCGCGCGCGATATGGACATGGCCGTTAATTCACCAATCTGGAAGAAGGTGAAGGCGCCTTGGAAGGATGTCCCGAAGCCGAAGCTCTTAGCCGCAGAATGACGCAAGTAGGTGCGCTCTCAGCCGAGAGCCGTAGTCCACAGTAATCAAAACTATATCTAAAAGGGTGTTGCCAATGGCGCAGAGTGCAGAACACGTGCTCGATCACTTCGAACTGTTCCGCGGTCCGGAGTACCAGCAGATGCTGGCCAAAAAGAAAGCGTTCGAGAATCCCCGCGATCCGGCAGAGGTTGAACGCGTAAAAGAATGGACAAAAACGCCAGAGTATCGCGAAAAGAATTTTGCGAGGGAAGCGTTGACGATAAACCCGGCCAAGGCCTGCCAACCACTGGGCGCCGTATTCGCCTCAGTTGGTTTCGAGGGCACGCTGCCATTCGTGCACGGCTCTCAAGGCTGTGTCGCCTATTACCGCAGCCATCTGTCGCGGCACTTCAAGGAGCCGAGCTCGTGCGTCTCCTCTTCGATGACAGAGGACGCAGCGGTATTCGGCGGCCTTAACAACATGGTCGACGGGCTCGCCAACAGCTACAACATGTACAAGCCGAAGATGATTGCGGTCTCCACCACCTGTATGGCCGAGGTGATCGGGGACGACCTCAATGCCTTCATCAAGACGTCTAAGGAAAAGGGGGCTGTTCCGGCGGATTTCGACGTGCCATTTGCGCATACTCCGGCGTTCGTCGGCAGCCACATCACCGGCTATGACAATGCGCTCAAGGGCATCCTGGAGCATTTTTGGGACGGGAAGGCAGGAACAGCCCCGAAGCTTGAGCGCAAACCGAATGACAAGGTCAACTTCATTGGCGGCTTCGACGGCTATACCGTCGGCAATCTTCGTGAGATCAAACGCATCTTGGAATTAATGGGCGTCGAATATACCATCCTCGCCGACAATTCCGAAGTGTTTGATACACCGACAGACGGCGAGTTTCGGATGTATGACGGTGGCACTACACTCGACGAGGCCGCGAACGCGGTTCACGCCAAGGGGACGATCTCTATGCAACAGTGGTCCACGGAAAAAACGCTTCCGTTCATCGCCGACCATGGCCAAGATGTTCTAGCTTTCAATTACCCTATGGGCGTATCCGCAACGGATGACTTCCTGATGGCATTGTCGCTTCTCAGCGGCAAAGGCATCCCGGAAGAACTAGCGCGAGAGCGCGGCCGCTTGGTCGATGCGATGACTGACTCCAGCGCGCACATCCATGGCAAAAAATTCGCCATCTATGGCGATCCAGATCTCTGCTACGGGTTGGCCGCCTTCCTGCTCGAGCTCGGCGCCGAACCGATCCATGTGCTGTCTACAAACGGCAATAAGGCTTGGGAGGAGAAAACAAAGGCGCTATTGGCCGGCTCGACGTTTGGGCAGGACTGCAATGTGTATCCGGGGCGAGACCTTTGGCACATGCGCTCGCTCTTGTTCACCGAGCCTGTCGATTACCTGATTGGCAACACCTATGGCAAGTATTTGGAACGAGACACCGGCACGCCGCTGATTCGTATCGGCTTTCCTGTGTTTGATCGCCATCACCATCACCGTTCTCCAGTATGGGGCTATCAAGGCGGCATGAATGTGCTGGTGAAGATTCTCGACAAGATCTTCGACGAGATCGACAAGAAGACCAGCCTTCTCGGCAAGACCGACTATAGCTTTGACATCATTCGTTGATGGCGAACGATGCGGGTGTCATCGCCGGTTAGATCGGCGATGACACAACCCATGACGGATCGATTCTTTTGTAGATCGCTTCAGTTGACAGGAGAGGCGGATGAGTTCGCTACGGGCCACGGTCCGGAACATTTTCAACGAGCCGGGCTGCGCCAAGAATGGCAGCAAGCCGGAGAGTGAGCGCAAGAAGGGTTGTACCAAGCAGCTACAGCCGGGTGGCGCCGCCGGAGGTTGCGCTTTTGACGGCGCCAAGATAGCGCTGCAGCCGTTTACCGACGTCGCTCACTTGGTGCATGGTCCGATCGCTTGCGAAGGCAATTCGTGGGACAGTCGCAGTGCGGCGTCATCGGGCTCGAACCTGTGGCGCACGGCATTCACGACGGATATGAACGAAACGGATATCGTATTCGGGGGCGAAAAACGACTCTACAAGGCGATTAAGCAGATAATCGACAAATACGACCCGCCTGCCATCTTCGTCTACCAGACTTGCGTGCCAGCCATGATAGGCGACGATATCGACGCCGTCTGTAAGGCGGCTGCGGGAAAGTTTGGCAAACCGGTGATCCCCGTCAATTCGCCGGGGTTCGTCGGTTCAAAGAACCTCGGCAGCAAGCTCGCCGGCGAGGCCTTGCTCGAACATGTCATCGGAACCCAAGAGCCGGACGACACCACGGCTTACGACATCAATCTGATTGGGGAATACAATCTGTCCGGCGAGCTCTGGCAGATTAAACCTCTGTTTGAGGAACTTGGTATTCGCATCCTCTCCTGCATCTCAGGCGATGGCAAGTATCGCGAAGTCGCCTCGTCACACCGGGCCCGTGCCGCCATGATGGTGTGTTCAAAGTCTTTGATCAATGTCGCGCGTAAGATGGAGGAGCGATATGAGATCCCGTTTTTCGAAGGCTCGTTCTACGGCATTCAGGACTCCAGCGACTCTCTGCGAGAGATCGCACGACTGCTGGTGGGGCGCGGTGCACCCGATCATTTGATCGAGCGCACAGAGTCGGTGATCGCACGCGAGGAAGCGCGCGCTTGGACTGCAATCGAGCCATACAAGGCACGTTTCAACGGCAAGAAGGTCTTGTTGATTACCGGCGGCGTCAAGTCCTGGTCGGTCGTTGCCGCGCTACAGGAAGCCGGACTGGAATTGGTTGGGACCAGCGTAAAGAAGTCCACCAAGGAGGACAAAGATCGCATCAAGCAGCTTATGGGGCAGGATGCGCACATGATCGAGGACATGCCACCGCGAGAGATGTACAGAATACTGAAAGACGCGAAAGCGGACATCATGCTCTCGGGCGGTAAGTCGCAGTTCGTCGCGCTGAAAACGGCGACGCCCTGGCTCGACATCAACCAGGAGCGTTGCCACGCCTACATGGGCTACGTCGGAATGGTCAAGCTCGTCGAGGAGATTGACAAATCTCTGTCCAATCCGATGTGGGAGCAACTTCGCCGACCGACGCCCTGGAACGCCTTGGCGAGAGCGATGGTGAAGGTGCGCTCGCAGGCCATCGCTAGCATCTCCGACGAAGCGATCGGCGAGACGGCCCGCCGGGCCAAGAAGATCTGCGTCTGCAACACAGTTGATCTCGGCACAATCGAGGACGCGACTTGTTCACATGGTCTAACGAGCGTTGAAGCAGTCAGACAGCACACCAATGAGGCCGGTGGTTGCTGCAGCAGACGGATCGAGAATATTCTTCGTTCGCCGCCTGCCATGTTTCAGGCGGCGGAATAGGGGATGTCATGGCTATCCTCATGACGCCGAAGAAGGCTTGCGCCGTCAACCCGCTGAAGATGAGCCAGCCGATTGGCGGGGCATTCGCCTTCATGGGGCTGCGCGGGGCGATGCCGATTCTACACGGCCCTCAAGGGTGCACGTCCTTCGGGCTCACACTGTTTGTGCGGCATTTCAAGGAGGCGGTTCCCTTGCAGACCACGGCGATGACCGAGGTCACGACCGTACTCGGCGGCTACGAAAACCTCGATCAGGCTATACTTAATATCTTCAACCGCGCCAAACCAGAGATAATCGGTATCTGCTCGACGGGTGTAACGGAAACCAATGGCGACGATGTTGACGCCTACATTAAGCTTGTTCGCGAGAAGCATCCCCAACTCGCCAGATTGCCTCTGGTCTATGTATCGACGCCCGATTTCAAGGACGCGTTCCAGGATGGCTGGGAGAGGGCTGTTGCGCGGATGGTCGAGGTGCTAGTTGAGACGCCTTCGGTCGAGGCGCCGCGTGATCCAGCGCGGGTGAACGTTCTTCCTGGATGTCACCTGACGCCGGGTGATCTGGATGAGCTCCGAAACATCCTTGAAGATTTCGGCTTGCAGCCATCCTTCCTACCTGACGTTGCTGGATCGCTCGATGGGCATATCCCCGATGAGTTCACACCGACGACGATCGGCGGCATCGGGGTCGACGAAGTCGCGGCCATGGGCCGGGCAGGCTGGACTATTGCCATCGGTTCGCAGATGCGGCGAGCTGCAGAGGCAATGCAGGCCAAGACTGGCGTGCCATTTCGACTCTTTGAGCGACTGTGTGGTCTTATTCCCAACGATGAATTCATCGCCTTTCTGAGCGAGATCAGCGGCCGTTCAGTGCCGGCAAAATATCGGCGTCAGCGCGGGCAGCTCGCTGACGCGATGCTGGACGGGCATTTTCTTATCGGTGGTCGCAGGCTTGCAATAGGAGCCGAGCCGGACCTCTTGTTCGACCTGTCGAGCATGCTGCACGATATGGGCGTTCACGTGATCGCGGCCGTGACGACCACGCACTCGCCGGTGCTGGAGCGGGTCGAGACGCAGGAGGTGCTGATCGGCGACCTCGAGGATCTAGGAGAGCTGGCCAAGAACAAGAATTGCGATCTGCTCATCACGCATTCTCATGGCCGGCAAGCGGCGGCGCAGCTGAAAATTCCGTTCTATCGGGCCGGCTTTCCGATGTTCGATAGGGTAGGCGCAGGACACCATATATCGGTCGGCTATCGGGGCACGCGCGATCTGATCTTCGCCATCGCGAATCTCGTGATCGCGGACCGCGAGCAGAATCATAGGCCTACGCCAGATACTTGGCGGGACTCGAAACTGCTCTCGAGGACCGGGCGAACAGAGAGGTCAGTTGCATGAAAGTGGCGTTCGCTACCCAAGACTTGCAGCGTGTCGACGCGCATTTTGGTTGGGCCAGAAATATCGCAATCTATGACGTCGGGTCGGAGGGGTACGTATTTCTGAACGTCGTGGAATTTCAAGGCGATCTCAAGGAGGACGGCGACGAGGACAAGATCGTGCCGAAAATCGCGGCGATCAAAGGCTGCGCCATCCTCTATGTCGCAGCCATCGGAGGTTCCGCTGCCGCGCGGGTGGTAGCCAACAAGATCCATCCGATCAAAGTGAGCAAGCCTGAGAACATCCTGGTGCTGCTCGAAAGACTCAAGCGCGTACTGAAGGGAACGCCACCCCCCTGGCTACGCAAAGCCTTGGCTAAAGATCAAAAGCGCACTGATTTCGACGAGTGAGGATGACATAGTGGAGGCCGCAGACATAGTGCAACGAAACGGCGCGCTCGATGCGCCGATCGTCAAAGAGCTGGTCAAGCTTTGGCGCGCCCAAGCTTCGCATGGGACTTGGCAGAACAGGAGCGATATCGACCTGCTCGAACCTTATATCTTGCATAGGGAGAAACGACGCGAACTTCCGATCGTCGGCGATCCGGATCCCAATACGATCCAGCGGCTCGAAGTGTTCTTTAACGCGGTCTCGCTTTCGATCGAGAGGGCGACCGCGGTGATGATCCAGCCGGTGTTGACGATGCATCGTGAAGGCTTTGGTCGCATAGTGCTGATCGGCGGCCGGCTGATTGTAGTGAACAAGCAGCTACGCGATGTGCATCGCTTTGGCTTCGATAGTCTCGCAAAGCTTGCGAGCGAGGGTGACAAATATGTCAGGGAAGGCGAAAACATGATCAGGAAATTTCCCGACGTAGCGAATTATTGAGGATGCCTCATGAATGATCGTGAAGGACTGAAAGAAGACTTGAAGAAGCTTTCGGCAAGAGCGACGCAGGCCAAAATGGATCTACACGATCTCTCGGAGGAATTGCCCGTCAATTGGTCCTCGATCATGGCGGTGGCGCAGAAGGCGCATGATGCCTTCGATGAACTCGAGCGCAAGAGACGGGAACTAGATCAGCTGGAAGAGCCTAAAGGTCTTCAATCATGTCAGTTGTAGCGCGTGATGGTCGCCGTTGGACGCCGGACTACCTGAACTCAATTGATGCCAAGAAGTGCATCGGCTGCGGCCGCTGTTTTAAGGTATGTGGTCGTGATGTCATGACGCTGAAGGGGATCAGCGAGGAGGGCGAACTTGTCGATCTCGACGATGACGAGGACGATGAGATTGAGAAGAAGATGATGGTTATAAGTGACCAAGGCGCATGCATCGGCTGCGGTGCATGTGCCAGGGTTTGCCCGGCCAATTGTCAAACTCACGTTTCGGCAGAAGCGAAGGCGGTGTGAAGGGCGCCTAAATCCAAGAGCAGTTCCTGTCGACGTCTACCTCATTCCGGCCAATTGTCTTCGGCAATATCGTTGTCCCGCTGATCTCCAATGAGAGTGTGCCTGCCTCCTGCGTTTTCGCGATCGGGATCGAGCAGCCGTCCCATGGATCTGCGAGCAGATGGGGCAGGGAGAGTTGTCAGAGCGTGGCAGCTAGCTCGCCTATTAGTGGCGTGGACGCGCGGCCAGCCATAGCCGGATGGATGCGAGTTGGACGAAGGCAAGGTAGTCTCCCGCAAGCCTGTCGTAACGCGTCGCCACACGACGACATTGTTTGATCCTGTTGAAGAACCGTTCGACCTGGTTGCGAGCGCGATAAAGGTGATCGGATTGCTGCGATTGCTTTTCGCGGGGATGTTGGCCTACGCCCCCTTTTTCATGGCCAGCTCTCTTATCCGGTCGGCGTCATAGCCACGGTCGGCAAGCAGCATTGACCCGCGCTTCAGGCGAGAGAGCAGTTTTCCGGCAAGTCGAACGTCGTGGGTCTTGCCGGGGCTCAACGCCAACCGTACCGGCAAACCATTGCTCGACGACCGCGTGGATTTTACTCGTCAAGCCGCCGCGTGACGTTCCCATCGATTGGCGCCGATTCCTGGTGATGTAGGCTCCATGCTGATGCACGCAGGACACGTCGGTCGTTCACCCGAGGAACGCCACGCGGCTTGTTAGGCAGCATCGGCCTTATGGCAATCCATTCATCGTCGGCGAGTTCGTAGCGCATGGTTCGAGCCCCCTGTTTGGGAGTTTGAATCACGGGCCGGCCTACTGCAACGCCTCTGGCTGGGCCCCGGTTCGGCGCTTACGGGCAGAAGCGAACATCAACCTGCCGACAATCCCTGATGAACGTCGAAAATGACCCAAACCTGACATCACTTAACCCATCAAATCCGCAAGAGTCCGAGTTCGTATTCAAAAAGGCTCATCGTACGGCAACCCTTGCGAGGCTCTTCGGTCCTGCCGATGAGGCGCTATTATAGCTATAAGCTGACAAAAGTATGGGTCTTCTAGAGTATCATTGCGCATCAAATCAGATCAGTTCCGCACAGCTTCTCGCGGTGCAGACGAGTGATCTCCATTGTAGATCTCAGGAGTACTCATCTGCTCGTCGAAAACGCGGGCTATATTTTTCTGGAAGATCAGCTTAGGCGAGACGGCGATCGCGGCTGTGATCTCGCGGTTGCCCTTGCAGCTATGGACCTCCTGCTGGGGGCGAGCTCCAAACGCGCCGGACTGTCCTCCAGATTGGTGCCGCCGAACGCCGGCTTCAGCCGCGGCGCCGGTCTCGACCAGCGATCGATAAGCTCGACGTTGATCTTGATGTCAAACGCGTCGACACCGGCGAACTCTTTGAAGCGTGCTGCCTTGCCTTCCATAGCGGGCTTTAGGTAGCGAGCCGATACTGCCAAGGCAGAGCACGCGGTCCCCGTTCTTGGCTCTCGCTGCGGTCCGCGGCAACATCAGGCGAATGGGCCAGCGCCAGGTTGCGTTGATTGGCAAGTGGCGTGATGAGCCTGGATCTCGAGCTTACCGGGCCGTGACAGACCGTGATAGGCGAGTGCTGCGTTGTTGAGTTCTTCAGACGATGACATAGGCTCCCCCTTGGATCCATGACGTGCGTCGGCGGACAAACTTCGTTGTTCGCGCGGATTCACCTATCGTGCTTGGCCTAGCTGTTAGTGGTTGTGCTTACGAACTCGATGCAATGGATTGTCCAACAGATGGAGGGATTCTTGCATGACGGATCGAAGGACAATCAATGAAGGCGTTGGTCATGAACGAGCAATGGATAGAACCAGCTATCGCCTATGCGATCTGTCGGTTCGATGGCATTCCAAGCCGCCGGGCGATGGGCTTCCATCTGATGATCGTCGATGAGGACGGCAGCCGAAGGCCCTGGTCCATCGTCGTGGTCCGCTGGGGCAAGAAGGTGCTTGGCTACGTCAACGAATGCCCGCACAACAACGTCAACTTAGACTGGGAACGTAACGAGTTCCTGGATCCGTACGGCATGCGGCTGATGTGCGGAAAGCACGGCTCAACCTTCGAGCTCGGCACTGGCCGCTGCATCGAAGGTCCATGTAAGGGCAGAGATCTTATGCCCGTCGCGCTGACAGTTCTCGATGGCGACATCTGTGTCGTTGGCGTGCGGCTTGTTGAGGACGATCCTTCTTGTAATATCTGAACCGGTGTTTAGACAGGCCGATTCTCGTTGCGGTTTTTCACTGGCCCCATTCTCGTCAGAACTTCTTCGTAAGAGATCTGGTCATAGGAGGAAACGTCTAGGGTCTTCGCCGCGTCAAGCAAATAATCGAGCTTGCCGCCCGCGTCTTGACTCTTGATATCGTTTTTATTGACCCCCACCAGGTCCATCATCTCCTTCCACACCGTGGATTCGTCGCATGGAAGAACGCGGAAGGTGATCTTACCAAGCTTGGTTCGGTACTTCGCCAACAGGTCTATGTTGTTGCAGAACATGAAGTAGCTGCCATCCGGGCTTAGCGCTGCGCCAAGGACATCTGCGACGTCGGCAAGATAGGCAAATGAGTGCAGATAGCCGGCCAGAATCGGGATGGTGCTTTCGCCCTCCTGCGCGATCGTCAACACTTGCTCGATCGAATAGGCTGGCGGCCGTTTCTCATCCGCGACCTGAATCTGGAATTTCAGTGCGATGTCGCCGCGAAAGCCGAACCGGCCCGGCTTCGTGGTCCCGCCTTTGAATACGGCGTTGAGCAAGCGCCCCTCCGCCTCAAGTCGGCCCAGTGCGGTGTTCTCGATTGAAGTCATCAAAACATCCTTGATCTAAACTCTTTACCGACGCCTTGGCCGGTGTGACACGCAATGCAAATTGCTTGCCGTCGCATGCGCGAGGGCTTTCCCGCGTAGCTCTAACGAGAACACGCAAGCATGGTGCGACATTCTCAAGGAGCGTTGTCAGGAACTCGACACAAGCTCGAGAGCCAACAGGTGAGCGTCGAAAAAGTCAGCACTTTCAGGGCATGTGCGAAGTGGCATGTCCCTTGCCAAGCGGTTGATCGAGTACAACCCAGATGAGAGCCGACTATGATCAATCTGACCGATAGCGCAGTGAATGCGCTCAAGAGCGCTATTTCAGTGTCGGCCCAGCCGGCAAGCGGCGTGCGCATCGCAGTCGAAGCAAGCCGTTGCGCCGAGTTCAAATACAAAATGGGTCTGGCCGGTCAGGCAGAACCCGCCGACACAGTAATCGAACGTGACGGGCTCAAGGTGTTCGTCGACAATAAGAGTCATCAGCATCTGGTGGGCACGACTATCGATTTCGTGGTGGCGCTGGAGGGCTCGGGCTTCACCTTCGACAATCCAAACGCAAAGTCGTGCTGCTCCTGCGGAAAATCCTTCAGCCAATGACGGGACGAACCGCAGCGTGCTGGCGAGCGCGAAAAACGACTGAAGCCGGGGCCGACCGGGAGCAGATCATTCGCGCCGTAATCGGGAAGAGCCGCCGGAATCTGCAGCGCGAGGGTGGCGAGGGCCAATCGACGGCAGCAGGGATCATGACGTCAGAAGGCTTTCAGGCGCGGCTGGTTAAAACCGGTGAATTCGTTCGGCCTGATCCGGGTGGCCAGCGCAATCAAGGCTCTGGATTGAGGGAGTATTAAGTGCCGATTTATCTCGACAACAATGCGACGACACGGACAGATCCATCAGTCGTACAAGCCATGTTGCCGTTCTTCTGCGAGCGGTTCGGCAATGCCTCCTCGGCCCATGCGTTGGGCAGAGAGGGGGCAGACGCCGTGAAGCAGGCGCGTCGCAGCTTGCAGCGATTGTTAGGCAGCGCGCATGATCACGAAATAGTCTTCACATCCGGCGGGAGCGAGGCCAATAACACGGCCATTCTTTCTGCGCTCGCGACCCAGCATGGCCGCGACGAGATCGTCACCACCTCCGTCGAGCATTCCGCCGTCCTTGCGTTGGTCGAGCAGTTGGCGGCAACGAGCGTCAAGACCCACGTGATCCCCGTAGATTCGCGCGGCCGGCTCGACATCGAGGCGTTTCGATGCACGCTCGGGCCACATACTGCCATTGTGTCTGTCATGTGGGCCAACAACGAGACCGGCACGATTTTTCCAGTGGAGTTTCTAGCTCGGTTGACGCGAGAGGCGGGCGCGCTGTTTCATACGGATGCGGTGCAAGCCGTAGGCAAGCTGCCCATCGACCTGAAGGACAGTGCCATCGACATGCTGTCGCTGTCCGGACACAAACTGCATGGTCCCAAGGGGGTCGGCGCGCTCTATTTGCGCAAAGGCACAAAATTCAGGCCGCTGATCTGGGGCGGATCACAGGAACGGCGCCGGCGTGGCGGAACCGAGAATGTCCCCGGCATCGTCGGTCTTGGAAAAGCTGCAGAGCTTGCGGCGCAGAGGGTCGATCCGGATCGCCTTCGCATTGGCGCATTGCGCGACCGCCTCGAGCTGGCGATTTTAGATCAGGCCGACTGCATGGTGCTTGGCGATATCAGTAACCGGCTACCAAACACGACAAATATCGCCTTTAGACATCTCGAAGGCGAAGCAATTCTGTATCATCTCAAACGTGCGGGCATTGCCGCTTCGCTCGGATCGGCCTGCGGTTGCCGCTCAATCGAGCCATCGCACGTCCTGCGCGCCATGGGCTTGCCGGAGGAGAGCATGCACGGGGCGGTGCGCTTGTCCCTGTCGCGTGAGACAACCCTCGAAGAGGTCGACCAGGTCGTCTCCGTACTGTCAAAGATCGTGGCTCAGCTGCGGGCCAACTCGCGGGAGCATGCGAAACCGTCCAGCATGCATCGCGGTCCAGGGAATTGACCTGATGAAAATCATGATTCGCCGCTCTCCCGATGTGGGCCTTTCGATTTACGTGCCGAAGAAAGATCTCGAAGAGCCGATCGTGGAATCCGAGTATGAGACGCTTTGGGGCGGTTGGATTAAAATTGCCAATGGCTGGGTGCTCGATCTGCCCGAGATGGCGAGCGACACGCCGCTGCCGATCACAATAAGTGCGAGGAAGCGTGGGGAAGACAGGGACGACCGATGAAGGCGCTCCCGCAAATTGAGTTTGTCAATAGAGCCGACGCGGAGCCGATTCTTGCTGGTCTCGCGGCTAGGATGAGGTCCGGCAGCATTGTTCCGTATCTCGGACACTGGCCTCGCCGAGTTGTTCGAACCCGATGAGCCAATAAGACACAAGGCCTTGGCCGCCTTCTTTCTCGAGCAAGGTTACGCTGCCGCGCCGGGCAAAGGCAACGGCTTCGCGTCGGCGCAGTATGTCGAGAGCAACATGCATCGCTCCACCGCGACAGCATTGATGGCGCAGGCGTTCGCTTTCCCGGTGGAGCGCCGCCAATGCAGCATCATCTCGCATCCTTGCCTCTGCCGATGATCGTCGACCCCTAGTACGACGGCGCGATGCGCTCGGCCCTCGGCACGTGTGACGGATGGTGTGAAGTGCGAGGCATCGCGCGTTCCGACATCCACGACGATCGCTGGTATCACGATGCGGCGGATTAGGAGGTTAGTGATGCCTCTGCGGCCCATTGGCCTCATGTGCTGTACAAGCCAGATGGCGGCACGTGCCGTTCAAGAACTTCCTGATTACTGATGCTGATTGTCTTGAGGTGCTGATTGAAATCGATCCAGACTCCGATTCCCGATATCATCAAGGAAAGGCGGAACGGGTGGCGTTTCCTACTCATCGGCTGTCGCTTCAACGACCAGCTATTACGTAGTTATGCGCGGCAGACCACCAAGCGCTCGGCCAACGTCCATTACGCGATCGTCAATCCGGAAGTGCTCTCGCCCAACGAACTTTGCTTTCTGGTCGAGCATCGCCTGACACCGCTCGCGATAGGGCTCCTGCGCGCGATGGAGATATTGCTTGCCAACGAACGTCGCAAAACCGACTGCCACCCGGTCCGCTAATGGGAAGAAGTCGCATCGCAAGCGACCGGTGCGGGTTGGGAGGATTCCACGCGAACTCATTGAGACCGTGACGGCCGTGTCTGTCAAAAATGGCCATGCCTGTCGCATTTGCGACGTATGAACCATCGTTGGGGCGTTCAGAACTGTGTGGATCGCTTCAGCTAACTCATTCACGTAGCAGAAATGCCATCGCCTCCGAGGTGGCACGCGAGTTGCTAACTGTCTTTTTGTGGTCGCTCGGGCTGGTCGCTCTGGGGACAGCCTGCAAGAGAGAACTGAAATGAACGCTGTTGCCGGAAGCGGAGAATATGTCATGGATGCTGAGGATAGCGGCGAGATGCGGGTCATTGCCGATTATAAGGGGTGCCAAAGCTCTCCGAAAAATGGCAAGGGGAGCTGCGGGTCACAGGCTGGCCAAGGCGATCTGCCGTCCGAAATCTGGCATAAAGTTAAGAACCATCCCTGCTATAGCGAGGAAGCTCATCATCATTACGCTCGCATGCATGTCGGGGTTGCGCCGGCTTGCAATATTCAGTGCAACTACTGCAATCGCAAATACGACTGCGCCAACGAATCGCGTCCGGGTGTCGTTAGTGAGAAGCTCACTCCTGAGCAGGCGGTCAAAAAGATGCTCGCTGTCGCCACGAGAATTCCACAGCTGACTGTGCTCGGCATCGCCGGCCCCGGCGACGCTTTGGCCAATCCAAAAAATACATTCAAGACGTTCGAACTCATCGCCAGGGCGGCGCCCGACATCCAGTTGTGTCTATCAACGAACGGGTTGGACCTGCCGGATCATGTCGACACGATATCCCGCTACAAAATCGACCACGTCACCATCACCATCAACATGATCGATCCCGAAATCGGTGCCAGGATATATCCGTGGATTTTCTTCAACCACAAGCGCTACTCCGGAATCGAAGCTGCAAAAATACTCACCATTCGTCAACTGCAGGGTCTCGAGATGCTCACGCAGCGGGGTGTCCTGTGCAAGATCAATTCAGTGATGATTCCCGGCATCAACGACCAGCACCTCATCGAGGTCAATAAGGCAGTGAAGTCGCGCGGCGCCTTCCTGCACAATATCATGCCACTGATCTCCGCGCCCGAGCACGGCACAGCATTCGGTCTCAAAGGCCAGCGAGGTCCGACGGCGCAGGAATTGAAGGCGCTTCAGGATGCTTGTGAAGGTCAGATAAACATGATGCGGCATTGCCGCCAGTGCCGCGCTGATGCTGTCGGCCTGCTCGGCGAGGATCGCAGCGGCGAGTTCACGACAGAGAAGGTGATGGCCATGGACGTTCAATATGACCTCGAAGCGCGCAAGGTTTATCAGGCCAGGATTGAGGATGAGCGTGCGGCGAACATCGCGACAAGTGAGGAGCTAGCGGAACTCGCTGGCGAGATGAGCGAAATCAACCTTCTAGCCGCGGTCGCAACCAAAGGCTCGGGCCTCATCAATGAGCATTTTGGGCATGCTAGGGAATTCCACGTGTACGAAATCTCGACGTCCGGCGTCAAACTCGTCGGGCACCGCCGCGTCGACGTTTACTGTCAGGGCGAATATGGCGAGGAGGATCGGCTCGCGAGCATCATCCGCGCCATCAACGACTGCCATGCTGTATTCGTGGCCAAGATCGGTGGCTGCCCAAGAGACATTCTGATCAACGCTGGGATCGAGCCGGTTGATCAATACGCACATGGCTCCATCGAGAAGTCGGCGATCGGCTGGTTCCGGGACTATCTCCATAAAATCAAAAGCGGTGAGATCCTGCACGTCAAGCGCGGCGAAGCCGCGATCCCGCAAGAACTACTGATCTCGGTCGCGTGAGAGGTTGTATCTATGCCATTCAAGATCATCGCCTCGCAATGCACGAGTTGCTCGGCTTGTGAACCCTTATGCCCGAACGTTGCAATCTGGGAGAAGGCCGGAAACTTCGTGATTAAACCAAATAAGTGCACCGAATGCATCGGCGATTTTCACGAGCCGCAGTGTGTCGCTGTCTGTCCAGTTGAAAACACCTGCGTTATCGACACATCAGTGCCGCGGTCCCAGGCGTCTGCCTAAAAGGGATGTGCTCGTGAACTTCAAGCCGAGCTCCGTCGCTGGAAACTCGCGATTATCGCCGTGTGCATTGCTGGCGCCGCTTCGCGCCGCGTCGACCTGGCTGGCTGATGAATGATGAGGCCAATGAGGTTCGCTACATGATGGCAGGACGTATGCGGCTACTTGCCAGGATGAACGACCCCGACACCTCCGTGCACCTCGAGATCGCGCAGCGACTTTCACCTCAGTCGCTAACCGCTCTGAATCGTGACAGCGAATGGCCTGCCCACTACGAAGTGACAATAGGCGTCGCGGATGGCGAGTTCACATGTCTCAGCAAAGATGAGAACGGTATGGTGCATAAGAGCGTCCGTACTCGCGTCGTTGTGCACCCTGCAGGTCCGCAAGGGGAAGGCGCATGAACAACATCGTTCGCGACAGTGATGTGGTCGAGCTAAACGGGCCGCCCGCGTTCACCTTTGGCGAAAAGGTGCGGGCCAGCCGCACCGTCCGCAATGACGGCACTTTTCGAGGCAAGGAGATCGGTGAAATTCTGGCGAGAAGGGGCGAGGTGGGTTATGTCATTTCGATCGGCACGTTCCTGCAGAAATTCTACATCTACGGTGTCGAATTTCTTGAAAGTGGCTACCGCGTCGGCATGAAGCGCAAAGAGCTCGATCCGGTCGGTTCGTGCGTCGAGAGCGATGATCTGCCCTTGCCGGACGAGGCTGTATCATGACGGAGGCGCGCGTTCCAAAATATCGATCGGGCCAGTGCGTGAGAATCGCAGTCGATCTCGTCAATGACGGGTCAGTTGCGACCGCGCCGCCTGATGGGATCCTGGTCGGCGCTGGTCGTATCGGCCAGATCGTTCGGGTCATGATGCATACCGAAACAAGCGTGCCGATCTATCTTGTAAAGTTCAGGGGAGGGCTGGTCGTCGGTTGTCTTGAAGAAGAGATCACAGTCCATTGAGGGGAGGAGTCTCGCAATGAGAGCAATGAAAAAGGTGCCAATAGGGTTGATCCCACATCCGAACGAGCTCGATCGCAAGCGGATCGAACGTGCCTTAATCTCGCGCAAGCATTACCGGTATGTCTCGCCCCGTGTGACGGCGGTAAGGGCTGGCTATCTCATCGAGAGTCCCTGCTGCTCGCGCAATATCGATAAGGGCGGCGGTCAGATCAATGTTGCGTTGTTTCAGTACGATGCTGTGAGCGGAACCTGGAAGCTGTTTTTCAAGAATCATGCACGACGAAGCTGGGAATTTTACAGCATTTTCCACCGGCTGGCGTCGGCGATCGACGAGTTGAACACGGATCCCGAGCGGCTGTTCTGGCAGTGATGCTCATTTGGGAGCAGTCTTACAGGAGCCACAATGGCGCTCGCCAAAGAACAACTGAACGAAATCGAACGCCTGCTTGCGACACGTAACACTGATACTAGCGCGCTTGCCGAACTAAGGCGCCGCTTTCCGCAGCTCACCTGGGTTCAATGTGATGCATCAGATGTGACGGAGCAGCCGTTCCGGCGTCTTCCGCGGTTTGACCTGCATCTAGTCGATGGATCCAACCCCTGCACGCAGATCACGGCCGACCAGGCGCGAGCCACTGGATTGGTGCTGGCTAGAAGGCATCTTGGACGGTGATTGGCACTGGACCCGCAGAGGATCACCTCGATGTCGCGCATTCGGTGAATGCGACGCCTCTTTCACTCGGCTCTCGGAGCGCCGAAGCGCTATCGCGTTCGAAGCGAATTTCTAATCGGCAGACGACTGAGAACGCTCGAGTGGGCTTTCGCGGCCTATCTTGGCCGTCAGTATGCCGTTGCGGTTCCAAGCGACCTGGGCGTATCGGCCACCCCTGCACCAATGCAGGCGCCGAGCCCAACTCTTGGCGTGAGGTCCAGCAAGGGGCTCGAAACTGAGGGCGTCACACTCTAGCTCTTCAGACTTCGGCTTCCGGTCTCTAAACCTAACAACAACGGGAACGATATGAATTCGCAGATCATTATTCACGTCCGCTTCGCCCCAAATAGCAGGGTGATCCATATCAGCGAGCGTCCGGCGAGGCTTACGCCCGAGCAATGGTTCGATTTCCTCAAGGCCCGAGCCGGCTCTGCATATCGTCCACTGGGCCGTTGTCGCGGCGTTTTCCAGCTGACGCGCGCGGCAGTGGATGCCTTCAGGCAGGAAGCTGTAGCGCCTGCGGAGCGAAGAAATCAGTGAGACCCTGGCTCGCCGCGAGGTTGAGCCCTTCGCATTCTCCAGCCGATGCGATCGAGTGGGCGGCGCAGGGCGTTTAGTCTATCGCGGATCGAACACGACAGCGAGAAGCGGCCGCTTCCAATTGTTGTGATGCGAGCTTTCGGCAATGACTATTGGGGTTATCTCTTCGCATGATGGCGTGGAGCCTGGATTAAGAAGTCGAATGGTGGAGCAGATCAAAATGGACCAAAGGGGTGTGACGACAAGATCAAACACTGGAATTAGCGAGGACTGTGACGCTGAGGTTATAGGTAACTGATCTCGCCGGCGAGGCCAATGATCATGGTGCCAGCGTGTTGGCTGTCTGCGCAACCGGCAGGTGGAGCGCTATCATTTCGTGCGTGCGCCTTCAAACGAAAAGCGGTCGTCAGAGACGATGAGCTCGTACCCGATCGTTCATTTTCAGAGAGATTGCGAGCCAGAGGCATGATGCCTAGAAATAATTCGCGTTTCCTCAACTCTATAGCATCGTGTCGTTGCCTGCCACACCGAGCGTCCGCCCACTGATCCCGCTTCCGGCGCCATTGCCCTATGGACGATCGGGCAAGGCGATCGAAGCGCATGCCCTCTCGGATGTCGGCTTTGGCGGCGGCGGGTTGCCTCGGCTTTGCAACACAGGTCCGTTGGTGGTTGTCTATCTCGACGGTGTCTGGCACCGCCCGGCCACGACCGAAGGCATTGACGAAATCGTGCCACCTCAGGGAACGGCAAACGAGTCGATCGCCTTGTGAGTGTATTGAAACGTACCTAAAAACGCTCGGCTCGCGCTCGCGTTAGCCGGGAGCGGCTTATCCTGCTGGAACCGACGCCTCTGGAATTGTGGATCTTCGTCAGCAAAACAAAACGTCGCCTCGAGAATCCTTTGAGAATTCCGTGCGCCATGTAAGGCCTTGCATGTTGCTGATTTCATCGGGCTTTTAGTGGGATCGATGTTCCATCGCGGATCACGTGGAACGACCCACTTCGTTTATTGTGGCGCTGTCCACCCGAAGTCTATCTTTGATCAATGTCTTGCCCGCTGCGAGGCTGAATTTCGCGACCGGCGCGCCAACGAAAGAATAACCTGGTCGGACACTTTCTTTGGCACTGCGTCCGACATTGGCTCGTTCGAGCGAGATGCGGTTGTTTGAATCGTCATCACGCTCTATCCTTGGATCAAACCTAACCTTGCGGGATGTCGCGTCAGAACTTGTACGCGATGCCGCCGCTGACCAGCCATGGGTCCATATTGGCGTGTCCGAAGACTGGAATCGTGTTGTTTGCAAGTGCCGAATAACTCGGCCTCAGCCACAACTTCTTCACATCGAAGTTGAGGCCCCAATGAGGATCGAGCATGTAGTCGAAGCCAAATTGGACGGCCGGGGCAACTTGGTTGCTGATGCGCAGATCGGTCACGACCAAGCCAGCGAACGGCGTATTGGCGGCGGATTGGTTGAAGAATACGGTGTAATTGATGCCAGCACCGACATACGGCTTGAACGCGCCGAAATCGGTGAAGTGATATTGCAAAGTCAGCGTCGGCGGCAACAGCGAGGCTTTGCCGATATCAAGCCCGTTGAGCGTCCCGGTGCCGATGATATGATGCGTGGTCACGCCGAGAATAAGTTCGGCAGCGATGTTCCGCGTGAAGAAATAACTGATATCGAGTTCCGGTATGACTTGATCGCTGATCGCTGATCGAGAGCGCGGAGTGCGGGGAGGACAGGAGCGGGACGCCAGCGACATTGACCGAGGTCCCGCCGACATCCGGCACAACGCCCAGTACGCGCAAGCGGATCATCCATGGATTGCAAGCGTCGACGACCGGCGCTTTGGTATAGAGGGGCGCGTACGCCAGATCGGCAGCCTGTACGGTCATGGCGCCTGCACCGAGCGTCGCAGCTAGCACAATCGTCAGAAGTGTCCTTGTTCTCATCGAAATCTCCATTCCAAATCCATCGCGAGGAGTCGCGGGACATCTCTGACACAAGTTGGATGGCAAAGAGGTTGATGCCGATCAAATCGAGCAGCTCGTGGATCGATTGTTTCACGACGTTGAAGGATCGCCGTCGTCAAGCATTAGTCTCCTCTTCTAAACATCATTCGGCATGTCGTGCCTGAGTTTCGCTTCTTAGAAACCGCGTTTTGGCGTCATGCTCTGGCGTAAATCCATTTGCGGTATAGCGCCGTGATCCTGGTGTTCGATCTGTGCGCGCGAATGCCTAAAGGAGATCGTGTTCGCGAGGCGAAAAGCCGAATTGAAGCTCTGGTCTGTGAATACCGCTACTCACCTTCGAGCTTGCCCCGAACAGTAGCCTATGGGAGAGCCGCGTTCTTCTCTCCCACACGCACGCCAGCAAGTTCTGAAATCCTATCACATGGGCGGACAATGCGTGCTCGGTTCATCGCGTGAGCATCGCTGGGGATCATCTTGAGTGCTCCATCCAAGCAACGACAGTACTGGGGTCCAGGCTCAATTGAGCCAATATTCGACGAGACCGGCGAGATGAACAGCGGCCAGTAAATTCCGGGCGAGCTTGTCGTATCGGCTGGCGACGCGGCGGAAGTCTTTGAGCCTGCAAAAGCAGCGCTCGATGACATTTCGGCCTTTGTAGGTGCGTTTGTTGAAGCGATGGATGAGGACGCGGTTGGATTTGTTCAAGATGACTGGCTTGACGCCGCGACGAACAATCGCCGCGAGGGTTGTCGCCGTCATATCCTTTGTGAGCGAGGAGCGCGCTCATGGGCGGCGCGAGCGCCAGAACATCGGGCGCCGCGATATCGGCATCCTGGCCTCGGGTCAGATGCACGACGACCGGCCGGCAGAGCGGATTGCTCAGCTTATGGATTTTTGTCGTGCGGCCTCCGCGCGAGCGGTCGATTGCTCGATTGTGCCCCCCACTTTTTCGCCGAAGGCACACCAGTGAGCTTTAATCGAGGTCGAGTCGAGCGACAGCACGACGCAGTCTTCGCTGGGCGTGGCCCTTCGAAGATGCGCACCAGAGGTCTCCTGGCATCATTCCAGGACAGGACAACTGATAAAGAAGGTGCCGCCGGTCTGGCGTCTGACGACCGTACTATCCGACACTGGTCTGTCACCTTTGTCGGCTTCGCGACACCGGCCTATTTCGCCGGGCTCTTGTCCGGCCTCAGGCTAATCCGCTGAAAAGCAATCACAATGTTGTTGTCCTGCTGGGTCGGCCAATTTGGCACGAGTTTTGATACTCTTTCGTTGCGAGCCGGGAGCCGCCGACCGAGCTTCATTTCGTCGATGACCCCGATCTATGGAACGAAGAAAGAAAAGCAAAATGTCAAATCTGCATCATTCTATAGGAAGGGGCCTCGGCGAAACAGCCCCTAGCAAACAGGCTCGCCGTCCTTGTCCATCCTTGCGCAGGAAATCTTGATGGCCGGCTGCGACTGAAAGGCCCACCACACTCGCCTTATCCTGAACTCGAAGGCGCAGGATAAAGTTCTGCATCTCGCCGCGGTATGCCGACAGTTACACGTTGGCCGATCTTCAAAATCGAGTCGGGCTACGCCGCGGAGGACGTCGTCTACATGCCGTCTTACTTCATTCGCCGCCCGCAGCCCCTGACGGTCACCTTCCGTCCTTCCATCGCTTAGAGAGTGAAGTGCTACCATGTCCGAACAACCCTTGCCGACGCTGCCGATGTCGCGCGTCGATCACATCGAGCCCTCGCCCGAGATGTTGGCGCTACGCGCCAACGGTCCGATCCACCGCGTAAGCTTCCCATCCGGGCACCAAGGCTGGTGGGTGACAGGCTACGACGAGGCCAGAGCGGTGCTGTCTGACGCGGCGTTCCGGCCCGCGGGAATGCCGCCGGCGGCATTCACCCCGGATTCGGTGATTCTCGGTTCGCCGGGGTGGCTGGTCTCGCACGACGGGGGCGAGCATGCCCGGTTACGCACGATCGTGGCGCCGGCCTTCAACGACCGCAGGGTGAAGCTGCTCGCGCAGCAGCTTGAGGCGATCGCCGCGCAGTTGTTCGAGACGCTGGCGGCCCAGCCCCAGCCCGCCGACCTGCGGCGCCACCTCTCCTTTCCGCTTCCAGCCATGGTCATCAGCGCGCTGATGGGCGTGCTCTACGAGGATCACGCCTTGTTCGCCGGGCGGTCCGATGAGGTGATGACGCACCAGCATGAAAGCGGCCCGCGCAGCGCGTCGCGCCTGGCCTGGGAAGAACTGCGCGCCTACATTCGCGGCAAGATGCGGAACAAGCGCCAGGATCCGGGCGACAACCTGCTGACGGATCTGCTCGCGGCCGTCGACCAGGGCAAAGCGACGGAGGAAGAGGCGATCCGCCTTGCTGCGAGCATGCTGGTGGCGGGGCACGAGAGCACCGCCGCGCAGATCGAATACGGCCTGCTGGCCATGTTCCGCCATCCGCAACAGCGCGAATGCCTGGTCGGCGATCCATCCCTGGTAGACAAGGCGGTGGAGGAAATCCTGCGCATGTACCCGCCGGGCGCGGGCTGGGACGCATCATGAGATCATCACTGGCGGGTTCGAGGAGTTGCCGGTGCTCTGGTGATGAGGGACGCCGCCGGGAAACGCGATCTTCTCCGCAATTTGCCGGCGCGCCTGGCGCGCGCCGGTCAGATCAGCCAGCCGAAAGGTAACCAAGATGGACGTGCAAAAAACCAAGGCAGCATGCCGGGACGCCTTCGCCGAACTGGCGTCGCCAGCGTGCATCCATGACCCCTATCCGTTCATGCGGTGGTTGCGCGAGCACGATCCGGTGCATCGCGCGGTGTCGGGCCGCTTTCTGTTGAGCCGCCACGCCGACATCTACTGGGCGCTCATGGCCACGGGCGATGCCTTTCGGGGACCGGCGCCGGACGAACTGGCGCGCTATTTCCCGCGTGCGGCGACCAGCCTGTCGCTCAATCTGCTGGCGTCTACGCTAGCGATGAAGGACCCACCGACGCATACGCGTCTGCGCCGGCTGATCTCACGCGATTTCACCATCCGTCAGATCGACAACCTGCGGCCGAGCATCGCGCGCATCGTCGCAGCGCGCCTGGACGGCATGGCGCCCGCGCTCGAGCGCGGTGAGGCGGTGGACCTGCATCGGGAATTCGCGCTGGCCTTGCCCATGCTGGTCTTCGCCGAACTGTTCGGCATGCCCCACGACGACATGTTTGGGCTTGCCGGCGGCATCGGAGCCATTCTGGAAGGGCTGAGCCCGCACGCCAGCGATCCCCAGCTCGCCGCTGCGGACGCGGCCAGCGCCAGGGCGCAGGCCTACTTCGGAGACCTCATAGAGCGCAAGCGCGCCGATCCCCGCCACGACATCGTGTCGATGCTGGTCGGCGCACACGACGACGATGCCGACACGCTGTCGGATGCGGAGTTGATCAGCATGCTGTGGGGCATGATACTGGGCGGCTTCGCCACCACTGCGGCGACCATCGACCATGCGGTCCTGGCGATGCTGGCGTATCCCGAACAGCGGCACTGGCTGCAGGGAGACGCTGTGGGGGTGAAGGCATTCGTCGAAGAAGTCCTGCGCTGCGACGCGCCCGTCATGTTCAGCGCCACTGCGCGTATCGCCCAGCGCGACATCGAACTGGGCGGCGTGGTGATCCCGAAAAATGCGGATGTGCGCGTGCTGATCGCGGCCGGCAATCGCGACCCGGACGCCTTCGCCGATCCCGACCGCTTCGATCCATCGCGGTTCTACGGCACCAGTCCTGGCATGTCGACCGACGGGAAGATCATGCTTAGCTTCGGCCACGGCATCCACTTCTGTCCCGGTGCGCAACTGGCTCGGGTGCAGTTGGCCGAGAGCCTGCCGCGGATCCAGGCGCGCTTCCCCTTGCTGGCATTGGCCGAGCAGCCGACCCGGGAGCCCTCCGCGTTCCTTAGGACGTTCCGCGCGCTGCCGGTGCGGCTGCATGCGAAAGGGGAGGGCTGAGATGCGCGTCGTGGTCGACCAGGATCTGTGCGGAACTACCGGTCAGTGCGTGCTGACGCTGCCGGGCACCTTTCGCCAGCGCGAACCGGACGGCGTGGCCGAAGTGTGCGGGGCGACGGTCCCGCTGGCACTGCACGCCGCCGTGCGGCTCGCCGCCAACCAGTGCCCCGTCGCCGCTATTCGAGTCATCGAAAGCGACGCTGGCGATGACGAGCGCGCCAGCGCCGATCCTGCTCCTTCTCCGGCGGAGGCCGAGCGGCATGCCGCGAAAGACCAACGCAATCCAGGAGGACACGATGGGACGGTTTGAAGGCAAGGTGGCCGTGGTGACCGGCGCCGGCGCCGGCATCGGCAAGGCATGCGCCCTCGCCATCTCGCGCGAGGGCGGCAGAGTGGTGGTGGCCGACATTGATGGCTCGGCGGCCATCGCCTGCACCGCGCAGATCGCGGCAGAAGCGGGCCACGCGCTGGCCCTGGCCATGGACATCGCCGATGCGCAGGCGGTGGCAGCGCTGTTCGAGACGGCGCAGCGGCACTTCGGTGGGGTCGACCTGCTCGTGAACAACGCAAGCGCCATGCATCTGACCCCGCGCGACCGCGCGATCCTCGACCTGGACCTGGCCGTCTGGGATCAGACCATGGCGACCAATCTGCGCGGCACGCTGCTCTGCTGCCGGCAGGTCATCCCACGGATGATCGCTCGCGGCGGTGGCGCGATCGTCAACATGTCGTCGTGCCAGGGGCTCAGCGGTGACACCGCACAGACGTCCTACGCCGCGTCGAAGGCGGCGATGAACATGCTGTCGGCCTCGCTCGCCACCCAGTACGGTCATGCGCAGATCCGCTGCAACGCGGTTGCGCCAGGTCTCGTCCTGACCGAGCGTCTCCTAGCCAAGTTGGACGAGCGCATGCAACGGTATCTGCGCCGGCACCAGCTCCTGCCGCGCGTCGGCCGCCCCGAGGACGTGGCCGCGCTGGTGGCGTTCCTGCTCTCCGACGATGCTGCGTTCATCACCGGCCAGGTCGTGTGCATCGATGGCGGCATGCTGGCGCATGTGCCGACCTACGCCGATGGTGGCAACAGCCGCGCCGCGCGGCCTGGCGGCGACACCGCCGAAGCGGCCGCGGCGCCGCGCTGCTGATGGACATGCTGCTCAACCCGCTGCACCGTCGGCACCGGCTGCGGTCCGACATCCCGGTCGTGCCCGGCGCTTTCCCCCTGGTCGGGCATCTTCCCGCCATCGTCTGCGACCTGCCGCGCCTGCTGCGGCGCGCGGAACGGACGCTGGGCAGCCACTTCTGGCTGGATTTCGGCCCTGCTGGACACCTGATGACCTGCGTGGATCTGGATGCGTTCGCACTGCTCCGGCACAAGGACGTGTCCTCGGCGCTGATCGAAGAGATCGCGCCCGAATTGTTTGGCGGAACGTTGGTTGTTCAGGACGGCGGCGCGCACCGGCGGGCGCGCGATGCGATCAAGGCGCCGTTCCTGCCCACGGGGCTGACCCAGGCCGGCATCGGCGACCTGTTCGCGCTCGTCATCCGGGAGCGGGTGCAGGCGTGGCGCGACCGCGGTGACGTAACCATCCTGCGCGAAACCGGCGACCTGATGCTCAAGCTCATCTTTAGCCTCATGGGAATCCCCCCGCAGGACCTGCCGGGATGGCATCGCAAGTACCGGCAACTGCTCCAGTTGATCGTCGCGCCCCCGGTCGACCTGCCCGGACTGCCCTTGCGGCGCGGCCGCGCCGCCCGCGACTGGATCGACGCGCAGTTGCGCCAGTTCGTCCGCGACGCGCGCGCGCATGCCGCACGCACTGGATTGATCAACGACATGGTAAGCGCCTTCGATCGCGGCGACGATGCGCTCTCCGATGACGTCCTGGTCGCCAATATCCGCTTGCTGCTGCTTGGCGGTCACGACACCACTGCCTCGACGATGGCCTGGATGGTGATCGAGCTGGCGCGGCAGCCTTTTCTGTGGGACGCCCTGGTCGAGGAGGCGCAACGCGTCGGCGGGGTGCCGACCCGGCACGCGGACCTGGCGCAGTGTCCGGTCGCCGAGGCATTGTTCCGCGAGACGCTGCGCTTGCATCCGGCGACCACGGTCCTGCCGCGTCGCGCGCTGCAGGAATTGCAACTCGGCCAACGGCGCATTCCCGCGGGCACCCATCTGTGCATCCCGCTGCTGCATTTCTCGACCTCGCCGCTGCTGCACGAGGCGCCTGATCAGTTCCGCCTGGCGCGGTGGCTGCAACGCACGGAGCCGATTCGGCCGGTTGACATGCTGCAGTTCGGTACCGGCCCACACGTCTGCATCGGCTACCACTTGGTATGGCTGGAATTGGTGCAGTTCGGCATCGCCTTGGCGCTGACCATGCACAAGGCCGGGATGCGGCCGCGTTTGTTGAGCGGCGTCGAAAAAGGCCGGCGCTATTATCCGACCGCACACCCGTCCATGACAATCCGCATCGGATTCTCATGAGCTGGCATCGCATGCCCCGTGTGGCGTGGCAGCGGCGCCGGCGACGCGCGGCATTGCTGCACTCGGCGCGCGCGCTCGGGGCGATGCGGGTAACAAGCGGCGGCTCGGCGCTCGCAATGGCCGTGTCAGGTAGAAGGACATTAACAACATGCAGACCGGTTCCACGCTACCCGACGATCGAACTGGCGTTTGCGCGCTCGGCGGATTGGGCGCGCAGGCGCGCGGCGCATCCGGCAGGCTACTGCCGGCGATCTGGATGCAGGACGGCGCAAAGCGGGTCGAGCAGGCGCTGGCGCGTCTTCTCTGCGCCGAAGTCGACGGTGAGACCGAGCTGATCGCGGCGATGCGCTACGCCACCTTGCATGGTGGGAAGCGCACCCGCGCCTTGCTCTGTCTGGCTGCCGGCGCACTGGCCGACACGCCGGCGCACATGCTCGACGACGTCGGCGCCGCCATCGAGATGATGCACGCCTGTACCCTGGTCCATGACGACCTGCCCGCGATGGACGACGACGTGCTTCGCCGCGGCCTTCCGACCGTGCACGTCAAGTTCGGCGAAGCCACTGCGATCCTGGTCGGCGATGCGCTGCAGGCGCACGCGTTCCTGACCCTCGCGAGCATGGATGCGCCGGGCGACAACCGCATCGCGCTCGTGCGCGAACTGGCGCAGGCGGTGTCCGCCGAGGGTGCCGCGGGCGGGCAGGCCATCGATCTATCGCTGGTCGGAAAGCACGTCGAGCTGGACAAGATCGTGGCGATGCACCGGATGAAGAGCGGAGCGCTAGTGCGCGCGTCCGTTCGCATGGGCGCGCTATGCGCCATGGCGGAGGATGCCGCGCACGGTGCGCTGTACCGTGCGCTCGATCGCTACGCCGCCTGTTTCGGCCTGGCGTTGCAGGTGGTCGACGACATTCTCGACGCTACAGCGGATACCGCGACGCTGGGCAAGACCCCCGGCAAGGACGCGGCGGCGCAGAAGCCGACCTGCGCGTCGATCATGGGGCTGCAGGCAGCGCGCCAGTTCGCGCTGGATTTGTTGCGCGACGCCGGGGAGGCCATCGCCCCGCTGGGGCCGCGTGCGGAACTGTTGGCGCAGATGCTGCAGCGGGCCAACGCGTATCTGTTCAAGCACGCGCCATCCGCATGAGCGCGCCCGTCCGCATGGAGTCGCCCGTGTGCCGCTGCGATCGGCCGGCGGCAGCGGTGCATGCTGCACTGTGTCCGCGTCCGCGGCGCCGATCGCAGCGGTTGCCCAGCACGGCCGCGGCGCACGCGGCGCGCTGCGCGCAAGCCTATGCGGTGGCGCCAGCATCGGGGCGCGTCATCGCGCCGGAGCAGGGCGGCCGTCCGGCGCTGCCCATGCGCCGGGCCGCGACGGGACTGCGGCGACGTGCGCGGCGTCCGCCCGATCCTGGTTCTCGTCAATCGTCTGCAGAAGGAACATCCCGCGTGAACGCGCTGTCCGAACAGATCCTTTCCGAATTGCGCCACCTGCTCAGCGAGATGAGCGACGGCGGCAGCGTCGGTCCATCCGTATACGACACGGCGCGAGCTCTGCAGTTTTACGGCAACGTCACCGGTCGGCAGGACGCATACGCGTGGCTCATCGCGCAGCAACAGGCCGATGGCGGATGGGGAAGCGCGGACTTCCCGCTGTTCCGCCATGCGCCCACGTGGGCGGCGTTGCTGGCATTGCAGCGTGGCGATCCTCTTCCCGGCGCTGCCGACGCAGTCCAGGCTGCAACCCGGTTCCTCGAGCGCCAGCCCGATCCCTACGCGCATGCGGTGCCGGAAGACGCGCCGATCGGCGCGGAGCTGATCCTGCCCCAATTGCGCGGCGAGGCCGCATCCGTGCTGGGCGGCGTGGCGTTTCCGCGCCACCCGGCGCTGTTGCCGTTGCGGCAAGCGTGCCTGGTCAAGCTGGGGGCGGGGGCGACATTGCCGAGCGGCCATCCGTTGCTGCACTCCTGGGAAGCCTGGGGGACGGCGCCGACCACCGCATGTCCGGATGACGACGGCAGCATCGGCATCAGTCCGGCGGCCACCGCCGCCTGGCGTGGGCACGCCGTGACACAGAGGAGCACGCCGCAGGTCGGGCGCGCCGACGAGTATCTGCAGGCGGCATCGCGGGCAACGCGCAGCGGCATCGAAGGTGTCGTTCCCAACGTCTGGCCGATCAATGTGTTCGAGCCATGCTGGTCGCTGTACACCCTGCATCTGGCGGGGCTGTTCGCGCATCCCGCGCTCGCCGAGGCGGTGCGCGTGATCGTCGCGCAGCTCGACGCCCGCCTGGGCGTGCGCGGTCTGGGCCCGGCCTTGCACTTCGCGGCCGATGCGGACGACACCGCCGTTGCGTTGTGCGTCCTGCGCCTTGCAGGCCGCGACCCGACGGTCGATGCGTTGCGCCATTTCGAAATCGGCGAGCTGTTCGTCACCTTCCCCGGCGAGCGCAATGCCTCGGTGTCGACCAACATCCATGCCCTGCATGCGTTGCGACTGTTGGGAAAGCCCGCCGCCGGCACCAGCGCCTTTGTCGAGGCCAATCGCAACCCGCACGGTCTATGGGACAACGAAAAATGGCACGTTTCGTGGCTGTATCCGACCGCGCATGCGCTCGCTGCGCTGGCGCAAGGCAAGCCCCAGTGGCGCGACGAGCGCGCGCTGGCGGCGCTGCTGCAGGCGCAGCGCGACGACGGCGGCTGGGGCGCCGGTCGTGCATCCACATTCGAGGAAACCGCCTATGCGCTGTTCGCGTTGTACGTGATGGACGGGAGCGAAGAGCCGACGGGGCGCCGGCGCATCGCGCAGGCGGTGGCGCGCGCGCTGGAGTGGATGCTCGCCCGCCATGCGGCGCATGCATTGCCGCAGACGCCGCTGTGGATCGGCAAGGAACTGTATTGCCCCACACGGGTCGTGCGCGTAGCCGAACTTGCCGGGTTGTGGCTGGCGCTTCGTTGGGGGCGGGGCGTCCTGGCCGAGGGAGCAGGAGCGGCGCCATGATCCAGACCGAACGCGCGCTGCAACAGGTGCTGGGATGGGGGCGTTCCCTGACCGGGTTCGCCGACGAGCATGCCGCGGAAGCGGTCAGGGGCGGCCAGTACATTCTGCAGCGCATCCACCCGAGCCTGCGCGACACCAGCGCCCGCACCGGCCGCGATCCGCAGGACGAAACGCTGATCGTGGCGTTCTATCGCGAACTGGCGCTGCTGTTCTGGCTCGACGATTGCAACGACCTTGGCCTGATCGCGCCGGAGCAGCTCGCAGCTGTGGAGCAGGCGCTGGGGCAGGGCATGCCGTGCGCACTCCCCGGATTCGAGGGCTGCGCTGTGCTGCGCGCTTCGCTGGCCGCTCTCGCCTACGATCGTCGCGACTATGATCAGCTTCTCGACGATACCCGCTGCTACTGCGCGGCGCTGCGCGCCGGACACGCGCAGGCGGCAGGGGCGGAACGCTGGTCCTACGCCGAGTACCTGCACAACGGCATCGATTCGATCGCCTACACGAACGTGTGCTGTTGCCTGTCGTTGCTGTGGGGGCTGGACATGGCGACCTTGCGCACGCGTCCGGCGTTTCGCCAGGTCCTGCGGCTCATCTCCGCGATAGGTCGCCTGCAGAACGATCTGCATGGGCGCGACAAGGACAGGACGGCCGGCGAGGCCGACAACGCGGCGATCCTGCTGCTGCAGCGCTATCCGGCTATGCCTGTGGTCGAGTTCCTCAACGACGAGCTGGTCGGCCATACGCGCATGCTGCACCGGGTAATGGCGGAAGAGCTCTTTCCCGCGCCGTGGGGACCGTTGATCGAGGCGATGGCGGCCATCCGCGCGCAGTACTACCAGACTTCGACCAGCCGCTACCGCAGCGACGCTGCGGGCGGAGGCCAGCGTGCGCCGGCCTGAACGCGCGGGAGGCGGCGGCGTGCGCGCGCTGCCGTCGGTCCGATCCGACGCAACGCTTCGCCCGTGCGACGGATGGAGCGCGCATGAGCGACACCTGCCTGAGCCGGCGCAAGGACGACCATCTGGACATCGTGCTGGATCGGCGAACGGCGCCGGCCACGGTCACCGCCTGCTGGGAGTACATCCGTTTCGAACACTGCGCATTGCCCGAGTTGGACCTGACGCAGATCGACCTGCGCGCCTCGCTGCTCGGCAAGACCATGCGCGCGCCGCTGCTGATCAGCTCCATGACCGGCGGCATGCCACGCGCCGAGGCCATCAACCGGCATCTGAGCGAAGCAGCGCAAGCCTTGGGAATCGCCATGTGCGTCGGTTCGCAGCGCGTGAGTCTGCAATCCCGAAACTCCCAGGTACTGACGCGCGCGCTGCGCCGCCTGGCCCCAGACATTCCCTTGCTCGGCAATATCGGCGCGGCGCAACTGCGCGAGGCCGACGGCCTGGACCTGGCGCGCCGGGCGGTGGATGCGCTGGAGGCCGATGGACTCATCGTCCATCTCAATCCGCTGCAGGAAGCGGTACAGCCGGAGGGCGACCGCGACTGGCGCGGCGTCTTGGCGCAGATCGCTCGCGCCGCGCGTAGCGTGGGCGTGCCGATCGTGGCCAAGGAAGTGGGGTCGGGCCTGTCCGCTCGGTGGCCTGTGCGCTCGTCGAGGCGGGCGTGGCGGTGATCGATGTCGCCGGCGCCGGCGGCACCAGTTGGCCCGCGGTGGAGGGTGAGCGCGCCCGCGATGCCGCCGACCGCGCAGTGGCGATGGCGTTCGCCGATTGGGGGATTCCGACCCCGGCCAGCGTGCAGGCGGTACGTCGGGCGCTCCCAACGGTGAAGCTGATCGCGTCGGGCGGGATCCGCGACGGCGTCGACGTGGCCAAGGCCATCCGCCTGGGCGCGGACACGGCCGGGCAGGCGGCCGGCGTGCTGCGCGCGGCTACGGTATCCACTGAGGCGGTTGTCGCGCATTTCGAGATCGTCATCCGCCAGTTGGCCGTCGCCTGCTTCTGCACCGGCTCGGCTGATCTGGCGGCGTTGCGTCAGGCGCGCTTTTGTCCTCGGCGCATCTGCCCGCCGGTTGATGCCGGCGTCGATTTCAGAGCCGCGCGTGGATTTCGTCCTTTTCGACAACGAATACTCCCAATCCGAATCAATCGCTGTCGACGGAAACCAGACCTGCATTGTCGCTCTGCTCACCTCGCCATGATGACCGGCTTGCAAAGCGATCGGCAATTGCCGTTCCACATCTGAGCGAACCGTATGGCAGCAACTGCCTTACGATTGATGGCGATCCTTGTTTGCTATCTGACATTAGGAAAAATCCTGTCGGATCCAAAACACCTGATGTCGTCCAAACACACATCGAGTTCTTAAACGAAAGCAGATGCTTGAAGCGAACGACGAGCGCTGGCACGGCGATTGCAGACCAGGATCGAGCAACACTGACGAGGGCTGAGTGCACGCAGACGCGCAAGACGAGCGATGCTCTCCTTCCCCCGTGTCCCTCGCTTCTGAGAGGGAAATAAGCTCGCCCGCACAACAGCGCGCAACTTTGGCAAATGGTTTATGGAGAGCAACATGTCGTCGCTGAGACAAATCGCATTCTACGGCAAGGGAGGCATCGGAAAGTCGACCACCTCCCAGAACACCTTGGCAGCGCTGGCCGAAATGGGTCACAAGATCCTAATTGTGGGCTGCGATCCTAAGGCGGACTCGACCCGCCTGATCCTGCACGCGAAGGCGCAGGACACAATCCTAAGCCTCGCAGCAAGCGCCGGCAGTGTGGAAGACCTCGAACTCGAGGATGTGATGAAAATCGGCTACAGGGACATCCGCTGCGTGGAGTCGGGTGGGCCTGAGCCGGGTGTCGGCTGCGCTGGACGTGGCGTCATCACATCGATCAATTTCCTGGAGGAGAATGGCGCCTATGAGAACATCGACTACGTCTCCTACGACGTGCTCGGGGACGTCGTCTGCGGCGGCTTTGCCATGCCAATCCGCGAGAACAAGGCGCAGGAGATTTATATCGTGATGTCCGGTGAGATGATGGCGATGTATGCCGCCAATAACATCTCCAAAGGCATCCTGAAGTATGCCCTCTCTGGTGGCGTGCGGCTCGGCGGTCTTGTCTGCAACGAGCGGCAGACCGACAAGGAGTTGGAACTAGCTGAGGCGCTGGCCAAGAAACTCGGAACCCAGCTAATCTATTTTGTGCCGCGCGACAACGTCGTGCAGCACGCAGAGTTACGCCGCATGACCGTGCTGGAGTATGCACCAGACTCCAAGCAGGCCGACCACTATCGCAATCTGGCGACCAAAATCCACGGCAATGGCGGCAAAGGCATCGTCCCGACCCCAATTTCCATGGATGAGCTCGAGGATATGCTAATGGAGCACGGCATTCTAACGGCGGCTGACGAGTCCATCATCGGAAAGCCCGCCGCCGAACGCGCGGCCTCGTAAGGGGCGCGAGTCGCGGCCTTGCAAGGGGCCGCGACGGATGCCGGTCTCCCTGCTCCCCCTTCCCAGGGAGGCCGGTATTTGCATCAGAGACTCGTGATCAGGACAAGAAGCGGGGGTATCTGATCCTCGTAAAACCCGCAAAGCCATGTTCCAAACGAAAATCTTTCCCTTTATGGCTGACAGTTCCACAGATGCGACCAGTCAAGCGCACCATGCAACCAACACGTATCGCTTGCTCACCGGGATGTATCCGGCAGAGGCCGATACCAGCAGTGACAGCAATTTCGATCGCCATGCGCTAGCGTCGATTCTGGCGGCTGCCACGATGGATGGTGGTTCAGTTCCCGAGAAAGCCGGCGTGTCCGGCCATGAGCTATCAGTACTGCTCGAGCAATACTTCCCTGCGATTGAAATCAAAGCCGAGAAACAGCTCTTGAATGTCAAGTGCAATGAGGATGAGGAGGTCGCTATGGTTAGTGATCTCTTGCTCCGCCAACGGTCGACAGAAGGGAACGTTGGCCGTTGGCTGGCTGCCATGATTGCACGTCGCGCCATAGAGGCAAATCACCTTTGGGAAGATCTCGGATTGCGCGATCGCGGGGAACTCTCGCGGTTGCTTACTCGTCATTTCGCTCCGCTCGCCGCGCGCAACATCAACAATATGCGATGGAAGCGTTTCTTCTATCGGATGCTGTGCGAGGACGATGGCCTCGTGATGTGCACGACACCCGTGTGCGCGCAATGTAATGATTTCAACGTCTGCTTTGGCACTGAAAGCGGCGAGAGCCGGGTGGCCGGGCACCCTCGCGACTTTCTACGACAGGCATCTGGTGAGGTCCTCGACGACCGGCCTATCTGATTGGAACTTGGATTGTCCGTTGGATATGCCTCGAATCGACGCTGCGCAGTTCTGGCAGGCTTCGAAGAAGCAGGGATTCGATGACCTTGGAGTCTCCTCCTAGGCGGCCTCTGTCTCGTAACAACGTGTTTAGGATCTCGCTCAAGGCGAGGCAGGGAGAGTTTTCGATGAGTGACAAACCAGTGAGATCCGGCATCCTGGACCGGCTCAACAAGGCGTCCTCCGCCGAGGATTTTTTTTGCCCTGCTTGGCGTCGATTACGATCCCAAGGTCGTCAATGTCGCGCGCCTGCATATTTTAAGGCGCATGGGCCAACACCTCGGCAAGGAACAGTTCGCCGGTGCTGCGGAGGCGGAAGTCACAGCTCGATGCAAGTCGATGTTGGAACGAGCCTATGCCGATTTCGCGGCATCCTCGCCGATTGACCAACGCGTGTTCAAAGTCTTGCAGGATGCGATCGCAGAGCCCAAGAAGCCGGCGGCGTTCGTGCCATTGAGTGAATTGAAGTAACCTCGCGCATTCCCCAGTATCGCGTTGCCCTATTGTCGCAGCCGGTTGCGCCGGTTTTAATCGTCATCCAGAGCGCCTTTGCAGCAACAGGCAAAGCGCAGTGTCGCATACCAGACGATGTCCGGAATTGTCGTATCTAACATGCTGATGGTCGCTATCAAGTTCTCTCAAGTCATTGCCCTGCCACTTAATTCTTGATGGCACCCTAGCTGGTACGGCATTTGCTGTTGTCGTGGCATCAGCGTCATTGACGCCGAATACATCCGTGTCCGGAGATAAGGTTTGAGAGTAAGCCAATGACGTTGCCTATGTTGTACAGCTCTCTTGCCGCCATCATTTGGGTGTCGCTCGCAGGAATGCCGCTCGAAATGGACTTGGATGCCGTTGAGGTCGATATTGGCCGAGTGATGCCGGTTAATGACTAGCTTGCGCGTCCAAGCGACACCTAGAGAGGGCATGCAGTCTACCGTCTGCGCTGTCCCGATCCGCGCCCACGCAACGACAAGCTGCAGCTTGCGTCAGCGTGGCCGACTATCAACATTGACCCATGCAAGCGGCTCGCGCTGGAGGCCGCGCACGAACTGCATAACGGACTCAAGATCATCATGCCCACGGCTGTCGAGCCCTACCGCGGCACGCGGACGATGGTCATGCGCCCCTTTGTACCGTCGGTCCGCAGTGCGAAGGCGGGGGCAGAGAGAGCCCGCCGAGCAACGGGCCAGGTGCTGATCCGACCCATCTTCGACAGGCAACTCACGCTCCTGGAGAGCGATCTTGCGCCGAAAGCGCGCGGGTTTTTAGGGGAGTTCAAACGTATGACCAAGGTTTCGAAAGCTGTGGCGCCGGCCACGTCCAGCCGGGCTGCAGCCAAAAGAGAATTGCCGGAACACTTTAAGGCCTACAAGCACGTCTGGGTCTTCGTCGAGCAGGAACGCGGTCAGGTGCATCCCGTTTCCTGGGAGCTTATGGGTGCGGGCCGCAGACTTGCTGACAAGCTGAAGGTCGATCTTGCAGCCGTGGTAATTGGCCCGGAAGGTGAGGCCACACGTGACGCCGCTCTTGAATCCTTCTGCTACGGCGCCGATCTGACCTATCTCGTGACCGACAATGTGCTGTTGGAGTATCGCAACGAAGCCTACACCAAAGCGCTAAGCGAACTGGTCAACAAATACAAGCCTGAGATATTGCTGTTGGGGGCGACTACCCTTGGTCGCGATCTCGCCGGCTCGGTAGCGACGACGCTGTTGACGGGTCTCACTGCCGACTGCACGGCTCTTGACGTTGACGCGGATGGTTCGCTTGCGGCTACGCGTCCGACTTTCGGCGGCTCGCTGCTCTGCACAATCTACACGTTGAACTACCGGCCGCAGATGGCAACCGTTCGGCCGCGCGTGATGCCAATGCCCGATCGTGTCGTTCGCGACGCCGCTCGCATCATTATCCATCCTCTTAACCTTGTTGAAGACGATATCGTCACGAAGGTGCTCTCGTTCATCCCCGACCGCGATTCCGAAATATCCAATCTGGCCTACGCCGATATCGTGGTTGCCGGCGGCTTGGGGCTGGGATCGCAGGAGAACTTTCATTTGGTGCGCCAACTGGCGGTGCTGCTGGGCGCAGAGTACGGCTGCTCGCGTCCGCTGGTACAGAGGGGGTGGGTTACGTCCGACCGGCAGATCGGGCAGACAGGAAAAACCATCCGGCCAAAGCTCTATATCGCGGCCGGCATTTCCGGCGCGATCCAACATCGGGTCGGTGTGGAGGGCGCCGATCTGATCGTCGCCATCAACACCGACAAGAACGCGCCGATCTTCGATTTCGCCCATATCGCCATAGTTAAGGATGCGATGCAGCTGTTACCGGCGCTGACGGCTGCATTTCGAGCGCGGCTTTTGCCGCTTTCGCGTGCCCAGATTGCTAGCTAGAGAGGTGATCATGATAGATGAGAGGTTCGATGCAATCGTGGTCGGCGCCGGCATGGCGGGCAACGCGGCGGCGCTGACCATGGCAAGGAATGGTATGAAGGTGCTGCAGCTCGAGCGCGGTGAGTATGCAGGTTCGAAGAACGTCCAGGGCGCAATTCTCTATGCGGACATGATGGAAAAGCTAATCCCGGAATTTCGCGAGGAAGCGCCGCTTGAGCGTCATTTGGTCGAGCAACGCTTCTGGATGATGGACGACAAATCCCACGTCGGCATGCATTACCGTTCTGACGAATTCAACGAAGAGCGGCCGAACCGCTACACCATCATCCGCGCACAGTTCGACAAATGGTTTTCATCAAAAGTACGGGAGGCCGGCGCGATCGTCCTGTACGAGACCACAGTCACGGAACTTGCACGTGACGACCACGGATGGGTCATTGGTGTCCGTACAGATCGCCGAGACGGCGAGATACACGCCGACGTCGTGGTGCTGGCCGAAGGCGTTAACGGCCTGCTCGGCACGCGGGCGGGCCTACGTGAACGACCAACAGCGGACAAGGTTGCGCTCGCGGTAAAGGAAATGCATTTTTTGCCTCGCGAGACGATTGAGGCTCGTTTCAATCTCCAGGGCGACGAGGGGGTTGTGATTGAGGCGGCGGGTACGATTTCCCGCGGCATGACGGGTATGGGCTTCATCTATGCCAACAAGGAATGCATTTCGCTCGGTATCGGTTGTCTTGTCGCTGACTTCCAGCGCACCGGCGAAACGCCCTACGGGTTGCTCGATCAGTTCAAGAGACATCCATCTGTGGCGCCCCTGATCGTTGGCTCCGAGGTCAAAGAATACTCCGCGCATCTCATTCCTGAAGGCGGCTACAAGGCAATCCCGCAGCTCTATGGCGAAGGCTGGCTCGTGGTGGGCGACGCGGCGCAGCTCAACAATGCCATTCATCGCGAGGGATCCAACCTCGCTATGACATCAGGTCGCATCGCGGCCGAAGCAATCGTCCAGCTCAAGTCGCGGCGCGAGCGCATGACGGCGAGAAATCTGTCGCTCTACAAGAAGATGTTGGACGATTCGTTTGTCATGAAAGACCTCAAAAAGTACAAGGATCTACCGACGCTGATGCACACAAATTCGCAAAGCTTTTTTCTCACCTATCCACAACTCGTCTCGAAGGCGATGCAGAACGTTCTACGCGTCGATGGTACGCCAAAGATTGAGAAAGAGAAGGCGACGGTCAAATCCTTCGTCAAGGCACGGTCATGGACAGGTCTGATCGGCGATGCATTCCGTCTTGCTCGCGCCTGGCGCTGACGAAGCAGAAATCGAAGCCGAACAAAGGAGGCCTAAAGGATGAAGGTCGAGTCTTCAGTGCGCGTCGAGGACAAGCTATACTCCAACCGCTACCTGGTTGACGTCGGTCGTCCGCACGTCAAGGTCCGCGCGCACGAGACCCCCTCACGACAGCTAAAGGCGCTTTTGAAAGCGTGCCCTGCGCGCTGCTACGAACTCAACGACAAGGGACAGGTTGAGATAACTGTCGACGGCTGCATCGAGTGTGGCACTTGCCGGGTGATCGCCGAACCTGGCGGCGACATCGAATGGAACTATCCGCGAGGCGGATATGGGGTGTTATTCAAGTTTGGATGAAATCGAACGAGGTACCGCGGTGTGATCGCTCTTTGGAGATGCGATCATTTCCGCGGGGCCTGTCCGCCGGCCCCAACTTGCGTGGAGAGTCAAAATCCGAGCGGGTTCTAATGGAACGTGAGGGTGAACATTTCCTTAACTGGGCTTGCGATATCCAACCCTCGTTCCGGCTCAGTGAAGAACTAGTGTGGATCACCAGCGCTTGTTCAAGCCGCCTCGATGCCACCGCGGCCAGCTGCACGATCGCAGCAAAACGCACCGCGATCTGGATCGCGTCGGAACCAACGCTCGCCTCCCGCAGCGCCTTTCAATGAGCATCTAGGCAAGTGCCGCAGCCATCTAGGGAGACCGCAAGCGACCACAGCTCGAATTCGAACTTGTCCAGGCCGGGATTGCCATTTTCCCGGGAAGCTCTTCTCAGTCAGTGTTTCGAACGATGGCAGCTTACATCCAATTCCAATCATATTGTATTCTCCTAAGGTCGCTCAGCGCAGATGGCAACACCGTGAACGAAGCAAGCTGTATGCCATTCGTTTTTAAGTACGGTTTGTCGGATATGTAACAGCCGACGCTTGGCTGCAGCCATTCGCGGAAGATAGCAACTCGCTATCGCCCTTCGGGACGCTCCGCTCGATATCAAGTCACCCAAATCAACGGCTCTCATAACGCCGGCTCATGTCATCTATGTGCGTGTTGCCATCCTTTCGGCTCGACCGGTGGTGAAAAGTTCGGTCAGCGCGTTGCGAGCAGCAGGTGGGCTTCAGTGAAACTTGCCGACAAGCGGATACCGCAACACAGAAGCGCATCGAAGCGAAGAAGACCGGATGGTCAACGGTGAGGAAGACCGTCAAGAGGGTCGGCGACAGCCGCTGGTGGAGAAAGCGATCGCCAAGCGCAGCTGAAAAGAATGTAGGGCATAGGGAGCAAGTGAGAGAGCGATCGCCGAGGTGCGCCGTCGCTTCGGCTATCGGCGCCTGCATGTTCTGCTCAAGCGGGAGGGCTATCTGGTCAACCACAAGAAGCTGTTCC
>NZ_LGHL01000339.1 GCF_001908205.1 Bradyrhizobium sp. NAS80.1 | reverse complement strand
GGCCGAACTGCAGGATGACGGCTCACTCGAAGGGGAGATTTGTCTCCTCAACGGCGACAACATCCCGTTCATCGCGCGCCGTTCCAAGACTTCTTCAACAGCCTGCTAGGGGAAACGCCTGATGATCACGCTGTATCACTGCGACGCCGCACGCTCCTTCCGTCCGCTCTGGATGCTCGAGGAGATGGGTCTTCCATACGAACTGAAGATGCTGCCGTTCCCGCCGCGGGTCTTCGCCAAGGATTATCTCGGCATCAATCCGCTCGGGACCATCCCGTTCATGATCGACGGCGAGGCGCGGATGACCGAATCGTCCGGCATCTGCCATTACCTCGGCATCAAATACGGGCCGACGCCGCTGATGGTCGCGCCGGAGGATCCCGCCTATGGCGCGTTCCTGAACTGGATGTATTTCAGCGACGCCACGTTAACCTTCCCGCAAACGCTGGTGCTCCGCTACACCCAGCTCGAGCCGGAAGAGCGCCGCAATCCGCAGGTCGCCGGCGACTATGCAAAATGGTTCTTGGGTCGGCTGCGCGCCGTTGAGGCAGCGACTGCGAATGCCGAAACCTTGTGCGCCGGCCGCTTCACCGCCGCTGACATTGTTATCGGTTACGCGCTCCGCCTCGCCAGCAATATCGGACTCGCAAAGGACTTTGGACCTAATGTCGCAGCCTATTGGGCGCGATTGCAGCAACGCGAAGGGTTCAAGCGCGCAGTTGCTGCGGAGCAAAAAGCTGGAGCCGAGCAGAACGTCGCGCCTCGCGTGAGGGCGTAAGGCCCGGCCTGGTGCGCAATTGCGCGCGGGGGATGGGACTACAGTCTTATAAAAGGTTCCGGACGGGTTCATCGCCGTCCGGAACTGACGATGTTTTGCGCTCGATGACAGCGTTATCCCGTCGTGACAGCGCCCAAATTTCCGCTAAGGTGACCTCCGTTCCGCAGCGGCCAGAGAGCCGCGCGAGGAGGAGCTCCAATGGAAGAAAAGGGTCGCGAATCCGACCATCTGATGCTGATCACGCCGGAGCGGGTATTCTATGCCGGCCTGCTTGGCCGCCCCCGCAAGCGGACGCCGGGCTGCTGCCACGTCTATGTCGCCGTCAAAGGCAGCTTGCAGCTGACGATCGACGATGTCCTCGCCATCGGCGAGCTGTTCGTTACCCTGCCGAACCAGCGGCATTCCATTGCCAGCGACTACCGCACCGCAATCAGCGTGACGCTCGAGCCCGAAAGCATGCCGGATGGCGTGCTGGAAGTTTTGGCCCAGCGGCTGACCGGACCTGACAGGGCCGTCTATGCCCGCAAGATTCTCGCCGCCTACGCGCAGCTGCGCCACCGCCGCTATGGCGACATCACCACTGCCGAATTCGACGAGATGTGTTTTGGCGAGGCGCTGCCGCGCCGTGTGCTCGACCCGCGGGTGACGCGCGCGGTCGCGCGCATCGAGCGTTTCTCCGGCGAGCCGGTGACGGCGGATACGTGCGCGGCGGAAGCCGGTCTTTCAGCCTCGCGCTTCCTGCATTTGTTCAAGGAAGAGACCGGCATCTCGTTCCGTTCCTTCCGCGCCTGGAAGCGCGCGCGACACCTGCTGCACTTCGCAAACCAGGATCTGAACCTCGCCCATCTCGCGCAGGACATCGGCTATCCCGACTCGACCCATTTCAGCCATTCGATCCGCCGCTTCTACGGATTGAAGCCGCGCGCGATCTTCGTCGGCTCGCGCGACCTTGCGATCTATCGCAGCAGCGAGACGGTGCGGGAACTCGCAGAGGCGAGCTAAGATCGTCTTCGTAGGGTGGATTAGCCGAAGGCGTAATCCAGCACTTCTGCATCCGCGGTGAGAGACGTTGGTGGGTTACGCTTTCGGCTAACCCACCCTACTTTTCGCCGTTTTCTGCTAGCTTCTCCGCGCAAGAAGCCGCGTGTCGCGCGTCACATGATCGCAAACGTTGAATTCTCAACGTGCGAGACATCCAAGTCATGAGCGACAAGGCATGAACGACAAGGCCGTCATCACCTGCGCGCTGAACGGCGTGCTCACCGACCCGAAGCAGCACAACGTGCCTGTGACGCCGGAACAGATGGCGCGCGAGGCCAAGGCTGCGTTCGATGCCGGCGCGTCCATCATGCACATCCATCTGCGCCAGCAGGCGCCGAACAAGGGGCATCTGCCGTCTTGGGAAGTGAGCGTCAGCAAGGAGATCCAGCAGGCGATCCGCGAAGCCTGCCCCGGCGTCATCATCAATCACACCTCCGGTGTCTCCGGGCCGAACTACAGCGGCGCGCTCGATTGCATCCGTGAGACCAAGCCGGAGATCGCGGCCTGCAACGCCGGCTCGCTGAATTACCTGAAGGTGAAGGCCGACAACACCTGGGCCTGGCCGCCGATGATGTTCGACAACGCGGTCGAGAAGGTGAAGGACTATCTCGACGTCATGAACGCGGTCGGCACCATCCCCGAGTTCGAATGCTTCGATGTCGGCATCGTCCGCTGCGTCGGCATGTATCACCAGGTCGGCATGTACAAGGGGCCGCTCGAATATAACTTCGTGATGGGCGTCGCCTCCGGCATGCCGTCGGATCCGGAGCTGTTGCCGATCCTGCTCAAGCTGAAGCGTCCCGAAGCGCATTGGCAGGTCACCGCGATCGGGCGTGAGGAGATCTGGCCGCTGCACCAGCGCTGCGCCGAGCTCGGCGGCCATTTGCGCACCGGTCTGGAGGACGCCTTCTATCTCGCCGACGGCAAGAAGGTGACGTCGAACGGCCAGTTGATCGAAGCCATCGCCGCCTGCGCCCGCCGTGCGGGCCGCGAGATCGCGAGCCCCGCCGAAGCGCGGAAGATCTTTGGGACGAATCGGTAGCCATACACTCCGTCATTCCGGGATGGCCCGAAGGGCCAGGCCCGGAATCCATAACCACGTCGGCGCTTGCGGCTTGCCGCATTCGCGGAAAAACCAAAGAAGGCGCGCTTGGCATATTTGGTCTGCGCGAATGGCCCAAGGGCCAAGCGCGCTGGGAGTATGGATTCCGGGCTCGCGCTGCGCGCGCCCCGGAATGACGAGCAGGAGATTTGATGTCCATTCTCGAAAA
>NZ_LGHL01000338.1 GCF_001908205.1 Bradyrhizobium sp. NAS80.1 | reverse complement strand
CGACGAACCCCACCGATCATGACCGACATCCGATGTCCGCTTCGTCCCGCTTGCGACCGAAACGGCGTGGCACCGCAATATGTCGCGAAGGGCCAATAGGCGGCATCCAAAAGCGTCGCGCCGGACGATCAGCCGTTAGCTCGCTCTAGGCTGTCGCGTCTCAATACTTCGCAACGATCGGACCGCCGAAGGTGTAGTTCACCCGCACTGTGCCCATGTCGACGTCCTGCTTGATGCTGTCGGTGCGGGTGACGAAGATGGGAGCGGTAACCGACGTGAAGGAGAAGCTGCCGCTTCCCATAAACAAATGATCATATTCGACGGCAACCGACCAGCGGGGCGCAAAGCCAAACTCGAGGCCGGTTCCGACCGCGCCACCCCAGCGGGCTTCGGTTGCTTGAGCACGGGTAATACCGGTCGCGGTCGTGATGCCGCTCCAGTTGTTGTTGGTCAGCGCGGCGCCGCCCTTCACATACCAGAGCACGTTGTTCCAGGCATAACCAATCTGACCGGTGAACAGGCCGATCGCATCGATCTTGGTCTGGTTGGTGACGCCGACGCCGAAGACGCCGGTCGCGGAAGCAAGGCTGAAATTGTATCCCTTCAGGCTCGCCCAGTCGCCCTGAGCCTCCAGGCCGAACACCCAGCTGGAAGCCTGCCATCGGTATCCAATCTGTCCACCGACGAGCCCGCCCGTGGCGTTGTGGCAACCTTCCGGCACGGCCGGGGTGACTGGAGCGACGGGTCCACCGATCAAGCCTATGCCGGTGAGATCCCAGCAGTTCTGGCTCGATCCGCTCCCGCCATTGAGACCGATGTAGAAGCCGCTCCAGTTGTAGGTCGGCGCGACGACCGGAGGCGCCTTGGAGTACGGTCTTGCGGCAAGATCCGCGGCCGATGCCGCACTGGCAGTCGCAACAATCGAGAGAAGCCCGGCTCCAACAATAATAAGGCGATGCATTCCAATCCCCAGCATTCCCAGAATCGTGCTTGGGTTCTGGCACGAAACCGTCGGCTGCGGCAGAGCACTCCGCTCCAGGTTGACGGTTTTCGCTCGTCTGTTGCTAAAGTGCCTCAGTGGCCACCTCGGCCGCGACCGGCTCTTGCGCGTGTCGAGGCCGAGCATCCGGCAATCCATCCCGACCATGGTCTGCTCAGGGTCATGAGCGACCGACTCTGCGGGTTTCGGCCACCGTTCGATGTCTGCTCTTCTCCGAAACCGACCAGCTTACTGCGCGGCAGCGAAACGTTGACTTCTCCGAAGAACGCATCATAGACTTGGCTTTCTACAATCGAGGCGCTTCCCGTCCATGCGTCGGACTCGACTGACGGGGTTGCCATCACGAACCTATCATCGGCGGTACGATGCCTAGCCGGGCGGCCTTCCTACATTAGGGAGGACACGATGCCTGAAATCGACAGACAAATTCCTGACGCGCAACTTTTTAGGATTCAGCCCGATTTCGACGGGTTTGCGGCCGCGCATCCCTGGATCGGGCACAAACTCGTTGAGCGTCAGCCGATCGCGGGAGGTTTTAGTCAGACCTTCTCGGAAGCGGTGGTGCTCTGGGGTGTTATCGGGCGTGATCCGCATGAAACCCACGGCAAAATCTTGGAGAAATATAACCTGCTCGACGGTCCGGGTGGTGTCTTGGGATGGCCGACTACGGATCAGACGGCGACGCCAGACGGTCAGGGCCAGTTTAACCACTTTGACCACGGTTCAATCTATTGGCATCCCTCGATCGGCGCTTTCGAGGTGCATGGCCCGATCCACGAAAAATGGGCAGCGCTCGGTTGGGAAGCCTTCGGCTATCCCATTACGGACGAGACCCCTACGCCGGATGGTGTCGGACGCCGAAATCATTTCCGAAGTATTAGAGCCGATGGAAGCACAGCGGACTCCTCGATCTACTGGACCCCTGACACCGGGGCTAATGAAGTGCATGGGCCAATCCGCGACACTTGGTCGGGGATGGGCTGGGGGATGGGCTGGGAAACAAGCTTCCTAGGGTACCCGATCTCGGACGAGCATGATAGCGATGGCGGGCGCCGCAGTGACTTCCAGAATGGGAGTATCCTTTGGACCGCAGGTTCCCCCGTTCAAGTGCAGCCTCAAGCATTTGTGGTCAACGCACCCTCAATCACCTTCGGCACAGGCATCGCGATTGGTGGATACGGCAGCCTCACTCTTTTCAGCGACGGCACCACGTGGTTGCGGGGTCACCTCCACGATAGCGGCTTTCCCTCCTACGATTGTCTCGCCGTTTTTGCGGTGAAGGATGCCAACGGTCAGGTATATGCGGCGAGCCACGCCGGCCGGGCGCATGGGAGTGACGAGCAAGGCAGTCGGAGCATCGATTGGGACGACTGGGGCACGAACGATGAGGTGCGGCGGAACTGGTCGAATATCCGATCTGGGGGCACTGGAAGCTACAAAGTTGACGTGACGTCCGACTGGTCACCCCAGAAGATCGCCGAGGATGTCGCGGCTTGCGTGGGTGTTGTCCTATCCATCATTCCCTTGGTTTTCTCGGGCGGCAGCTCAAACAAGTCGACGGATCCAAATTACCAACTACCGGACGGCTCGGAGGGCTACCAGTCTGGTGCGGGCGCTCCCCCCGGCGCCGGAGCGCCACCAGGGGCGCCGAGCGTTTCCCCGCCGGAGGGGTGAGTGGAGAATGGCGCAAATGGGAGCGGCTGCGAGTCGCTCTTTGCAACCTAAGTGATCGGGAGCTAATGGTTATCGGGATTACGCGTGGCGAGATCGACTACGTCGCCTCGAAGCGAGATACCGAGCCGCGAGGCATCCGATCCGCCGGATGATGTCGATATCTGGCAGCGGTCGGAATTGGACACGACCAGCCGCCTCGTGGCGCAGATGCCGACTTCCGGTATGGGTCTTGGCTGTGTGAAAACGCCAAGGCGCTTGAGCGCGATAGAAGAAGTTATTCGTCCAAGGCGGTTCTAGCGCTTAAGCTAGCACGTG
>NZ_LGHL01000337.1 GCF_001908205.1 Bradyrhizobium sp. NAS80.1 | reverse complement strand
TATGATGACCCACGACTCGCCCTCCTTGTTTGAGGCTCTGCCCAGTCCATCCGGGCAACCCTCGTTGCAACATCGAGGGTGAGTCGCCTCATTTTGTGGAGGGGACATACAGTCTAGCGGAAATCACCGAGTTAGGCGCTTTCACCAATTGGAGACTGCTGGCTTGCGGGCCGAAAGCTCAGATCGTGAGAACGAAAATTTAGCCAGGCAACGTACTTGATGAGGAGAAGCCCGCTCGGTTATCGCTCGGGCCTTTCTCCGCTCGAACGTTCCGAGTCTAAGCGGTTCTCGAACCTAAAATTGAAAACATTGCCAGCGTAGCCGGTAAGAGTAACTCCGTTTTGCCGATCTTGAACTCGCAACTTGCCATCGGCTTCGTTGGGACCTTCTGGCGCAAGTGTCGCAGTCAGGCTCGCTAACGCGCACTTACTGAGATCTGTGGAGTGTTTTCCGCAAATCGCCCCCGATTGAAGTTTCCAATGCAGGACAGATATCGTCCAGAGCCGGCTCGGCGGAGGCTGACAAGTAAACGATATAATGTCGCCGTCCGGAGAATAATACGTACCGTACTCAGGGCAGGCGGAGGCTCCTTGTTCTTTGGATAGGCCTGCCACATCATTTGAGAGAAACGTATTTCCTACCAGGAATGAAATCCCGCGTGATCCAGAGATCGAAATAACTCCGTCCTGGGTGTGCGTGTCCGCTTCTCTTATCTCTTTGCTGGGTTTTACCCTGTCGAGTTCGATCACGCGGTCAGTGAAACGATCATCGAACAGTGGCGCGCTGGCCTGATTGCCTTTGACAATATCGTAGATGTCGTACCGGGGCTCGCCCTGGTCGTATATCATCAGGCCGAGCTTATCGCTGTTTGAGTGTGGGGCCTTCAAAATAGTCGGTGCGTCGTCACACGGATCGACAGAAAAGCAAATCTCAGCGTTTTCAACATCCCACGATTGAACGCTGCAGCCCGGGCCGAATGATCCTCCGCATCTGTACCACACCCGGTTGTTTGGATAGTAATTGATTTGAGGCCTCTTGGCGCCGGTTTGCCCTTTACGTAGTCGATCGTCATGTTTTACGGCAGAATTGCCGACGAGAAAGTCGACCGCTTGGGCACCAGACAGTTCGACGTATCCGGCCTTCTTCAACTCTTTGATTTTATCCTCGAACGACTTGCCATCGGCCGCGGCAAATGTCGTCATCGCGAGTGTGGCTAATGTGAGAAAACCAAGAAAACCGCGGCCCATGTCGGATCGCTCCTTTTGTTACAGCCCCAACGGTCGATCGCTGGCTGACATGTTTGGGCTTTATCGCGACCAAGCAGCTTTATTGTACCAGTATATTTGGCATTGCCACTGTGTCTGCTGCTAACCGTTGTAATGTTTATCAATCGCGAGGTGCCTTAATCGTCAGATCGATCACACACGGCGGCGTCAGACCTATGAATGGTTACCGAAG
>NZ_LGHL01000336.1 GCF_001908205.1 Bradyrhizobium sp. NAS80.1 | reverse complement strand
CCACGAATTTCGGTCGCAAGCGGGACGAAGCGGACATCGGATGTCGGTCATGATCGGTGGGGTTCGTCGCGAATGACCCTGGCTGTGTAGAAACACGAAAGATCGAAACGCGACGAGAATAACATTCTTCATTTCGTGCTTTAAGTTGGGCGCCCTTGCGAGTTTGGTGGTGAAGAGGGTCGCGGACGAATAGCTTCTTCTATCGCCCTCCAAACGCCTCGGTGTTTTCACACAACCAAGACCCATAGGCGACCTGTCGGGCTTGCCAGTGCTGCTGTGCAAACTGGCCATCGAGACCCATTTCAATGCTCGCATTTCTCTGCTGTAATCGGTTAGTTCAGCGTGTTGCCAAGGCTTGAGCGAGGGCAATGAGGCGACGCGATTTCGTCACGCTTTTTGGCGGTGCGGCGGCTCTGTTGCCGCTTGCGGCGCGTGCGCAGCAGTCCATAAAGGTGTGGCGGATTGGATACCTGGGATTTGGCCCTGCCTCCAGTTGGACGAGCGAAGTTGAAGCTCTACGGAGCGGCCTGCGCGATCTCGGCTATGTCGAGGGTAAGAACATTGCGATTGAGTTCCGATGGGCCGAGCGGGCTGACCAAACGTTTGATCTCGCAACCCAACTCGTTCGAATGAATGTCGATGTTATCTTCGCGCCCGCATCAACTCAGGTGGAGCCCGCGCGACGTGCGACAAATACGATTCCCATTGTTTTCGCTCAACATGCCGATCCGGTCGGCCTGGGAGATGTGGGGAGCCTTTCGCGCCCTGGCGGGAATATCACCGGCATGTCGATGCTTCTCACGGAGATCTCCGTCAAAGAGCTAGAGATTTTGAGAGAAACGTTGCCCGACGCAGCTCGGATTGGTGTTCTCTGGAATCCCACGACGCCTTCTCACCCAACTGCCGTAAGGGCGGTTGAGGCTATAAGTGAAAAACTCGGAGTCCAACTCGTTTTGGCTCCGGCTGGAACTGTCACCGAGATCCAAGAAGCATTCCGGACGATGTCGCGAGAAAGGGTCAGTGGTGTTCTCGTCTTATCGTCACCACTTTACACCGCGCAGGGCGCACTCCTGGCCGATCTTCAGATGAAGTATCGCTTGCCCGAGATCTTCGCAAACAGAGCCAACGTGGACGCTGGTGGTCTTGTCAGTTATGGCGCGGATTTGAACGATCTGTATCGACGTGCCGCGTTCTATATTGGCAAGATTTTGAAAGGCACCAGCCCAGCTGACCTGCCAGTCGAGCAGGCGTCGAGATACTTGATGGTTTTCAACCTGAAGACAGCGAAAGCACTCGGCATCACCATTCCCCCGACCGTGCTCGCCCGCGCCGACGAGGTGATCGAATAGCATCCCTTTTACTGCGATGCATGAGTCCGGAGCCCATACCGACGAAATCCCGGCGCTCCCGATATGTCTGCTGTCAGGGGGTAGACCGGAAATGACGGTAAGGCGGCGCAACCGACGCTCGTGACCCAACGGCGACATCGGCCGCCAACCTTCCTGTGATGCACAACGAGCGATCAGCATGGTAGGCTCCGGCCGTCGGCCTGAGGGCGAGCCCATGAGGCGACGCGACTTTATCGCAGCAGTCGGTGGCGCTGCGGCTTCATGGCCGCTTACTGCACGCGCGCAGCAGGGCGAACGCATGCGCCGCATTGGCGCGTTGTTGTCGATTGCGGAGGACGATCCCGACAGGGACCGCGTCGCGGCGTTTGAGCAAGGCTTGCAGCAGTTGGGATGGACCATCGGCGACAATTTGCGCATCGACTACCGCTGGGCCACGAGCGATGTCGAGCGCTCTCGATATGCGGCGGAACTGATCTCGCTCAAGCCCGATGTTCTTTTTGCCTCGTCGGGCGCGGTCGTGAGCGCCTTGCAGCAGGTGACCCGGACCGTGCCGATTGTGTTCGTAACCGTCATCGATCCTGTCGGCGGAGGGTGGGTTGCGAGCTTGGCGCGGCCGGGCGGTAACGCTACCGGCTTCGCTTCGCACGATTTTAGCTTGAGCGGGAAATTGCTCGAACTGCTCAAGGAGGTCGCCCCCCCGCGTGACGCGGGTAGCCGTGATCCGGGATCCTACCGTGCCCGCTGGCTCCGGCGGGTTTGCCGCGATCCAAACGGTAGCGCCGTCCCTTGGAGTCGAGCTGACGCCGATCGGCGTGCGCGACGCAAGCGAAATCGAGCATGGCATCACTGATTTCGCGCGCTTCCCGAATGGCGGCCTGATCATGGTCGGACCGGGATCGTCGGTGACGCTTCACCGCGATCTCATCATTCGGCTGGCGGCCCAGCATCGGCTGCCAGCCGTGTACAGCAGCCGCCGTTATATCGCCCATGGCGGACTCATCGCGTATGCGGACGATCCGGTCGATCAGTTCCGCCGCGCGGCAGGCTATATCGATCGCATTCTAAAGGGCGAGAAGCCGGCCGATCTGCCGGTGCAGGCTCCGACCAAATACCAACTGATCATCAACCTCAAGACCGCGAAGGCGCTAGGCCTCGACCTCCCTCCGTCGGTGGTCGCGCGGGCCGATGAGGTGATCGAATAGACCTTACTTTGCTGCGGCGCATGAGTCTGGAAATGGCCCTTCGCGACAGTTTACGCGGCGCAGGGACATGTCCGCAGTTGGGGGCAGACCGGAAGTGACCGGGCGACCGTCGAAACGACGCGATTGACCCTGGCTGTGTAAAAACGCGAATGATCGAGACACGGCTAGAATTACATTCTTCAGTTCGTCGTCTAAGTTGAAGCCACGTGCTAGCTTAAGCGCTAGAACCGCCTTGGACGAATAAC
>NZ_LGHL01000335.1 GCF_001908205.1 Bradyrhizobium sp. NAS80.1 | reverse complement strand
GAAAACCGCTGCACACTTTTCCGGATCATGCTCTACTTGCGACCGAGATAATCCTTCTTCACGAGCTCGACGCCTGCGTGTCGCAAGAGGTTGTAGGCCGTCGTGACGTGAAAGAAGAACTGCGGGACGCTGAAGGTCAGCAACAGCGTCCGCCCTGTGAACGGCAGCTCGGTCCCGTTCTTCAGCCTGAAGAAGACATTCTGCTCCGCCGCCGCATCGATCGCGGCGCGCGACAGGCTTTCGATGAATTCGATTGACGTCGCAATGCGCGCTTGGAGCCCGGCCATGTCGTGCTCCAGCACCGGCAGCGCGACGGGCTCGCGCTGCGCCAGCAACGCCGACGCGACCACGGCGTGCCGACAGGCCTCACCGACCTGTTGCGCCAGATCGTACATGTTCGGCGCCAAGCGCATGCCGAGCAGAACCGTCGGGTTGAACTTGCGGGCCTCCGCATAGGCGACGCCTTTGTCGAGTAGTGCGGACAGGTTGCGCAGGTACGGCACGAAGAGGCCGACCGAGGCCTCGTACATCGAGATCGTCACGTCAAGATTCCCTTCAATTCCGTCTCGCCAATGACTGGCATCTGGTCTAAATCCACCGCTCAAGAGCTGCACAATGACAGCTCGGGCATGGGTGGAAAAGAGATGATCGTTCGAATCGTGGCGGCTTTGGCCGTGATGTTGCTGGCAAACCTTTCGGCCTATGCGCAGCAAGCGCCCTCGCGTCTCGACGAGATCGTCAAGCGCGGCACTTTGCGCGTCGGCATGACCGGCGACTACAAGCCCTTCACCTATCTCGACAAGGCCACGCAGCAATTCAGCGGCTTCGACGTCGATATGGCGGAGGCGCTCGGCAAGGCGCTCGGCGTCAAGGTCGAATTCGTGCCGACGGCCTGGCCGAAGCTGATGAAGGATTTCGAGGCCGACCAGTTCGACATCGCCATGGGCGGCGTCTCGGTCACGCTCGACCGGCAGAAGAAGGGATTCTTCTCGATTCCGATCATGCGTGAGGGCAAGACGCCGATCGCGCGCTGCGCCGATGTCGGCAAGTACCAGACCGTCGCCGATATCGACAAGAAGGGCACCCGCGTGATCGTCAATCCGGGCGGCACCAATGAGCGATTTGCGCGTGCCAATATAAAGGACGCCGACATCAACGTCTTCCCGGACAACACCGTGATCTTCGACGAGATCGCCAAGGGCAATGCCGACCTGATGATGACGGACGCCTCCGAGACCCGCTACCAGCAGAAGCAGCATTCAGGCGTGCTCTGCGCGGTGCACCCGGACAAGCCGTTCGACTTCTCTGAGAAGGCCTATTGGCTGCAGCGCGACATGGCGCTGAAGGCCTTCGTCGACCAATGGCTGCACATTTCGATGGAAGACGGCAGCTACCGCAAGATTTACGCCGCCTGGTTCGAATAGGCCGCGTCCTCCTGTCGCTTGCTTCGGCCAAATTGTGGACGGGTTCCGGGCGCATTGAACCCGAACCTGCCAGAGCACGACTCATACGGACGGAAGTGATCTAGATCACTTTTTGCGATCGAGCCGGCGCGTAAGCGTCGGCGCGGGGACCACCTGTTCAGGAGACGGAAATGAGGAAGCTGTTGGCCACGGCCGCATTCCTTTTGGCGAGCACCGCTGCGCATGCGCAGTACACCATCGAATATGGCGGGCATACCATCCGCATCGACCCCGACCGCGGCACGGTCTCGATCCCCGGCGTCTACGACAACACCGGCCAGGGCAAGGCCAAGAAGGCCAAGAAGAACGAGACACAGCCGCCGCAGCAGACCAAGGTCGATCCGCAAACACCGGCTGCTCCAGCGCCAGCCCCGGCTCCCGTCGTCGCGCCGCCTGCGCCTGCCGCCGCAGCCGCAGCGCCACCTCCTGCTGTACCGCCCCCGCCGGCTCCGCCGACGACCACCGCCAACAATGCTCCAGCCGATACGGCCGTGCTGCCGCCTCCAGCGCCCGCTCCAGTCGAGCAACAGGCTGCTCCCGCCGTGACGCCGCCGCCGG
>NZ_LGHL01000334.1 GCF_001908205.1 Bradyrhizobium sp. NAS80.1 | reverse complement strand
TCTGGTCGATCCGAACCCGGCTCCTGATCGAAAGACGGACCCGCGACCTTGCCCTTTTCAACCTTGCGATCGACAGCAAGTTGCGTGGTTGCGACGTCGTCGCCTTGAGGGTCGAAGAAGTCGCTCCGAATGGCTATGCGGTCGATGGTGCGACCGTCCGGCAGAAGAAGACGGGGAGGCCGGTCAAGTTTGAGTTGACGGATCAAACCCGGCAAGCCGTTGACGACTTCTTGAAGGAGGCGGGCAAGAGGCCAAGTGAGTATTTGTTCACTAGGCGCCGTGGGCGCGATCGGGCGATGACGACCCGCCAATATGCTCGCCTGCTCGCCGACTGGGTGGCAAGCATCGGGCTTGACCCGAGGGTGTTTGGCACCCACTCCCTGCGCCGGACCAATGCAACGCTGATCTACCGGCGCACCGGGTATCTCCGAGCCGTGCAGCTCTTGCTCGGCCACAGCAAGATCGAAAGCACGGTACGCTATCTCGGCATCGAGGTGGACGACGCGCTCGCGATTGCCGAACAAGTTGATGTCTGAGTCACCGGGCAGAGCAGACATGCTCTGCCCATCGGCCATCAGCAACTTCGGGCCAATAATGGAAGTGACCAATCTTGTCGATCACCTCGTCGATCATCATGCTGGCAGTTCCGCCAGGCGGCGCGCGAGGTTACGCCGCACGACCGGTATGGAGCCGGCGATGGAGAGCGCCTCATCGCGCAAGCCCCGTGTCACCGCGTTGCGGGCGAGGATCGCCCGGGTCATCAAGTCCGTCGTGCGCACCACACCCGCAGCAATCGGTCGGCGCACACCCTCATACTGGTCCAGCGAAGTGTCCGGCTTCTTGCTCGCTATCACATCCGCCAGCAAATCGCCGAGTAGACATGCATCCTGCATGCTGATGTTCATTCCCTGGCCACCGGCTGGGCTGTGCACATGCGCGGCGTCACCCGCAAGGAAGATGCGGCCGGACCGCCAGCGATCGACCAGCCCGTGATGGATGTGGAAACGTGACGACTACCGCACCTCGCTAATCGAAGCGCCGACGTTCTTCGGCGTGCGAGCATCCACGACATCCTGAAGATCCTCTCGGGAAGGCTGCGCCGGCGGATCTTCGATGTCGGCGACGACGCGATGGAATCCATTGCCCAGCGCAGCCACGATCAGAACCCCCCCCCATCAACGAGATAGAAGCAGTCTTCATTGTCGGGATAAGGCCAACTCATCCGCACATCACCAAGCATGACGGAGACCGGATAGGTGCCGGCACGAAATGTCACGCTCAAGGTTTCGCGCACCTTGCTGTGGTAGCCATCCGCGCCGACCAGATAGCGCGCACGCACCTCGCGGTTGCCGTCCGCGCAGCGGATGACCGTGTCCACGCCGTTTGCGTCCTGCGTCACACCGAGAAGCTCGCAGCCCCACTCCATATGGCCGCCCAGCGCGGCAAGGCGCTCGCGCAGGACGGCTTCGGTCTCGTTCTGGGGAAGCGTCAAGGCAAATGGATAGGGCGGCGGCAGGCTGCCGAAATCGGCAGTCAGGAGAGTGCGGGTCGGCGTGCCGATCACGAGCTTTGTCGTCTTCAGGCCTCGCTGCAGCAGCAGCGGCGTCACGCCCAGTGGTTCAAGCGCAAGCAGAGAACCGGCATGAATGACGATCGCGCGAGAGGTCTCCTGTGGTCGCTCCGATTTGTCAATCAGATGGCCTTGATGCCGCGGCGGGCGAGGGCGACGGCCAATGCGAGGCCGGCCGGACCTGCGCCCGCTATGAGGACTGGGGTCTCCTCGGCCATGGGGCGCGTCTCCGCACTTGATTGGCGAATCTGGTCTGGAACTCTCGCGGTGGGTTTCGCCAGGCTCCCTTCCTACGATGCGAATCTCAATCCTCGCCCTGCAGAATGGTTGCAAAAAAGAAACTGCGGGACCGCACAAATGCAAAGCCACGACCGCTATGGGGCAATCGCGCCGGTTTGACCCTCAACCCGAGACTTCCGGTCTACCCTCAACTTCGGACACGTCCCCACACTACGCAAACTGTCGCTGATGGGCCATGTGTGGACGGCTCCTGGTTGGCAAGGGGAATCTTCACTTTGCGGCGTTGGTCGGAGCGGCCATGTGTTCGGCCTGTTTGCGCGGTTCACTTGACCGCTGGCCATAATGCCCTCCGCGGATCAGGTC
>NZ_LGHL01000333.1 GCF_001908205.1 Bradyrhizobium sp. NAS80.1 | reverse complement strand
CTGGCCCTTCGCGTCATTTCGTTGCCACGCAGTAAGCGGAACGCTTTCGGCGAAGAGCAGACATCGACCGGTAGCCGAAGCCCGCAGTGTCTGTCGAAAATGACCCGTAGCCGACCAATACAGCCCGCCCACTTAAAACAATGGACCAGCAGCACACGTCACCAAGCGTAGCGCACCACGCCCTTGCCTGCATACGAGCGCGTCACATCGGAGAACTCGCCTTCGAACGTCGCCGCTGCTGACCAGCCGTTGAGCCACTTCTTTTCGGCCGAGGCCGTGACCAACGCCGAGTCCGCTGACATGGCGGCCCCATTCACGACGAAGCTCGCCCCCGGCAGGCTCTGGAAGGTTGCTCCGATGATACGGTTTGGATTGTAGTCGTGCGCCCAGGCAAGGCGGCCTCGCAGCGTCAGGATGCCGTCAGCTTGGCCAAACGCTTTGTCGGTACGCAAACCAAGTTCGCTGCGGGTATCGGTGATGCTCTTGCGGTTGTAGGCAAGCGCGAACTGGTTGCTGCCGACGATCGCCTGCTCCGCATAGGCCGGCAAATCGAAGGTGGTGAACTGCCCCGCCGCATAAGGCGTCAGGCCGATCCCCTGCGTGAGGAAGCGATAGCCGCCTTCAAGTCGGCCGGAATAGGCATTGGCGTTGAACTCAGCGCGCAGCCTGTCAACGCCCGCAACCGTAACGGTGCGATCCGTGACAACGTCCTGCCAGCCGTATGCAAGCGCGCCGATGATGTAGGCCGGCCCGGCGTTGTGGCGGAAGAACGCGCCGGCCTGGAACAGGTCGGAGCGCCCGCCACCCAGATTGTTGACGACGGAGAAGCTGGTGCCGCCGCCGGCAAGCGCGAAGCCGAGCAGCGTGTCGCGTGACAGGCGATAGTCCGCGCCGACCGCAGTACCGTAAAGGTTGCTCGTGGTGGCGTTCGAACCGATCCCCGCATTGCCGTCGGTTTGCTGTGAGCCACCAAAGCCCGCCGCCCACACGCTCCAGCGCTGCTCGAAGGATGGCGCCAGCGGGGCCTTTGTGTAAGCGGCGAATGCGTCGCGGGCCGCTGCGGGGCGTTTGCCAGAGGCGGCATAGGCCATGCTTTCGTCGGCAAACGCGTTAGGCGTTCCTCCGGCGCTTAGCGGATCGCCTCGGCCGGCGACGAACGGGTCGGTCATTACGCCCAAAAACTGGTTCATGGCGCTGAACGTCGCCTGCTGCGATCCCGTGCCGATCTCGCCGGACGCTTGCGTCAGGCCCGCTGGGGTCAGCGCGCCGAAGGCGACCGGAATGCTGCCCGTCCGGTTGAAGAAGCCCGTCAGCGCGTCCGCGACGTTCTGCTGGTTGACGTTGAGGCTGCCGCCCGCCGGCGCGAAGTTCAGCGCGACATCGAGGAAGACGTTGTTGGCGTCGTAGCTCAGCGTCGACTGGATGGCGGCGAAGTTGGAAACAACGGCCGGATTGAACGCGCCGCTGACGCCGCCGGTCGCGTTCAGGATCGTGTAGTGCTTACTCACATACGCACCCGGCGCGAACACCGCATTCACGGTGGCGCCGCCGAGCGTCGCGGTGCCGGTCACATTTGTGCGGTCCGCCGTGGCGGTCGAGACGTCCACCTGGTAGGTCGAAGGCGCCGTGAAGGCGAGATTGCCCTGCACGGTGAGCAGTCCCGTCGGATTGCCGGGTGCGAGCGTGCCGCCATTGACGAGCGTGTTGCCGACGACGCCAGTACCGCCCAGCGTGCCGCCCGCATTGACGGTGGTGAGGGACGAGGACGTAATCGACCCGTTCACGGTGAGCGTGCCGCCGTCGATTGTGGTCGGTCCGGTGTAGGTGTTGGCCGCCGTGAGCAGGGTCGTGCCGGCCTCGACCAGCACCGATCCGATGCCCGAGATCGCCGGCGCAAACACGTAGCTCGGCGCGGTGTGGTTGAACACGATCTGCCCGGTGCCAGCCCCGAACGCGACGGATGGCGTGTTCAGCGTGCCCGGGGCCACCGCCGGCTGGCCCGCCGCCGCGCCGATGTTGAGCGTGCCGGTCGAGCCGGTCAGGGCGGCAATCAACACAGTCGTAGCCGAAACAGTGCCGCCGTTCTGGATGGTCAGCGTGCCGGTGCCCGATGTTCCGACAGAGAGCACGTTGGCATTGCTCCAGGACGAGCCAGCGCCAGTCACTGTGACCGTGCCGGTCGAACTTGAATTCCAGCCGATGTAGCCGGCGGCGTTGCTCACGCTGCCGCCGTTCAGGATGCTCAGCGTGCCGGTGCCAAATAGGCCGACAAGCAGGGCGCCGCCACTGCTCCAGGACGAGCCGGTGCCAGTCACCGTTGCGGTGCCGGTCGAACCTGCCATGTAGCCGAGGTAGCCCTCATGGACGTTGCTCACGCTGCCACCGTTCTGGATGGTTAGCGTGCCGGTGCCGGAATTGCCGACGATGAGCGCGACGGTATGGTTCCAGGACGAGCCGGCGCCCGTCACCACCGCGGTGCCAATTGAACTCGGCGAGAAGCCGAGGATGCTGGAGGCGTTGCTCACGCTGCCGCCGTTCTGGATGGTCAGCATACCGGCACCGGAATTGCCGACAATCAGGTTTGAGGTGTGTGCACCGGGCGCGGCGACCACCGTCGGATTTGGACTGGCCGCATCGATGTTCGTAGTAGGGCCGGGTGTTGTCGGAACGCCGGCCGTCCAATTGCCGCTCGTGAACCAGTCCGTCGAAACGGCACCGGTCCAGTCCGTGGCCTGCGAGGGCGTGGTCGCCGCCACCATTCCGAACGCCGCGAGCGAAGTGGTGCACAGCAGGATGCGGCGGATCGAGTCCGTCTTACCGCTGCGTCTCGCGCCAGCGCAATTTCCCCGCACGCACGCCGCCATCCGCAGCAACATCACATGCGTCCCCATTACGCTTCCCAATGCTCAATTCCTGTAGAAGAAATCGCGGAGACCTTACTGTACGTCAATCCGGCAGGCGGGCCGGCGCATCGATTAAACATTGCCGTGGCATTCGGGATACACCGCCGGTTGCAAAGGGCGGCGCCGTGGCTGCGGGGCGGTTGTTCAGCGTCCGTCCTTAGTTCGGCCTGATCCGGACGGCATCCGTGCTCTTCAGGGTTGCGGATAGATTGACCGAAAGTGACGACCGCTCCTGGCCCTTCGGCGAAGCGGCGGCATCGCTCCATGAGGTCCGCTTATTGAGGCATTGGCGGACAAGATTTGCTCCGGTTGAGTTCTTCGCATTTTGACCCACAGCGGACCTCGGGACTGCAAGCAACTTGTGCCAGCCACCAACCATTCGGAGCCTAAATTATCGCGCTGCGGGAGTTCTATGCGTGGCTGAGCGTTTGCAGTAAAATCAAA
>NZ_LGHL01000332.1 GCF_001908205.1 Bradyrhizobium sp. NAS80.1 | reverse complement strand
ATCAATCAATCCGGACAGGGCGGATGCCTGGAGCAAGTACGTCCCGGACAGTGCCAAACGCACCGCGGATTGGACGTTTCCTTGGGTCTGCGGTGGATGCATCGAGCCAACGTTCAAGGATTGGTGACGGTCTCTTCGTTTCGGACCGATGTCCGGCATTCCGATCACGCGCTGAAGACTTTAGATGTCTGCAAATGGCCCGTCGCGTCGTTTCGACGTGCGCGCAACAATCAGTCGCTCTTGGGGGCAAGCGGACGTCGGTCGAGAGCGCACAGGGTGACCTGGTTCGAAGCCACCGCGCGTTTGGTAATCTGATGCGCCAAACCGTCGAAGGATTTTTGTGATCGTGGTCGACGAGAAAAGCACGCTGCCAAGCTGGAAGGCCGTTAAGGCGGCGCTTCAATCCTTCGACCGCGCGGGTCTCCTCGGGTTGGTCCAAGACCTCTACGCCGTGGACAAGGACAACAGGGCATTCCTGCATGCCCGTTTAGGCCTGGGTTCCGATCAGCTTGCTCGCTTCAAGATGATTATCTCGCGTTCGATTTGCCCAGACTTGATGAGGAGCCGGTCTGTATCGATATCAAGGGCCAAGAAGGCAATCGGGGACTATAAAAAGGCGATAGGAGAGCCGGTTGGGCTGGCCGAATTGTCGATCTTTTATTGCGAGGAGGCGTTCAGCTTCCTTGGGTCTTGCGGCTTTGAAGATGAGCGTTACCTTGTCGCGCTGATCCGCATGTATGACCAATCCGTGAAACGTGTCCTGGATCTACCGGTAGCCGAGCAGCGGGCCTACGCTAAGCGCCTTGGAAACCTTAGGTCACGCGCAAGGCCGGTCGGCTGGGGAATAGCTGACGAATTAAATAGCATATGGTACGCGGCCGACCTCGACGAATATGACGAATATTAAGGCGCATGACGTACTTTTCCGTGCAGGACGCTGCATGAGCAAAATGTGGCATCGACATCGCGAGCCCTCTCCCTCGGTTGCCGAGCCGCGCCGGCCGTTGCTTCTTGGGGCTTATTCTTTTGTGCGAGCTGCGCGTCTCTGTCCGGGTGTACTGCGCGTTGCCCTTTTGGGCTCCCTGGCAACCGCTAAGGCCGTCCCGAAGGACGTCGATCTTCTCGTGACGGTTGAGCGGGCGATGGATCTGGTCCAACTAGCGCGCGCCGGCCGGCGCCTTCAGGGGTTAGCGCAGACCATTAACCTCGGGGCCGACATCTTCCTCGCTGATACCGCCGGACGTTACCTTGGTCGTGTCTGCCATTATCGCGAATGCCGTCCGCGTGTCGCATGCCATGCACAGCATTGCGGGCTTAGAACGCATCTCAACGACGATCTTCACCTCGTGACGCTGTCTAAGGACCTGCTTGCCTCGCCGCCTATTGAACTCTGGCCGAAAGTGATCCGGCGACTCGCCGTACCCGAGGATCTCGAGGAGCTATTGCTGGCCAAGCTGGAACGAGACCAGTGATCAACGACGGAACGCCCCATCCGCTTTGATTAGGGGGCGCGAAGGCCACCCTTGGCCCTTACTGACGAAATCCAGCGGACGTCAACAATTCGGCTGTGAGGAGCAGAGCGGAAATTGCCGACACGTGGCCAAAGCGACGCAAATGACCCGAAGGCGACGTTCGCCCGAGTGATCGGCCGGTCCAAGAGCGAACGTTTGCGTCCGAACCTGTCTGGATTTGACCCACATACCCGTGGCGTAGCCCCTCTTCGAACGCTGGCAACATCGCTCTTTATGTTGGTCATAGCCGACGCCATGCGGCGACAATGATGTGCGGCATTGGTAGCGGGCACCCGCCGGGAGCGCCCGCTTCGTTACACCATTTTGGTCGCAAGCACCTATTCGCTCGCGTGTCCGGAGGACTGTACCTCCTTCATGACGCCTTCCAGGTTGAAGGTCTCGGGAGCCTGCAGCGGCGGGAACGCTTTGAAGCTCAGCAGATGCTGCAGCCACAGCTGTTGCCCAACGGGCAGAATGTTGAAATCGTATATGAAGGCAGTCGCTGGGGACCCCAGCGCACCGCCAAAGTTCATGGCCGACTTCCCATCAAACGTTACATACTGCTCGAACGGATCGCGCTTGATGTTCTGCACCAGGGTGAAGTGGTATTGCACGAGCGGGTCCAGCCACGCGGTCGCTCCAGACTTCGACATGGTGTAATACATCTTCCAGTTCTTGTAGCGCACCGCCGACGGCGTTGACCCCGAGTAGTAGAAGAAGTGGTCGCGCGCCGATTGTTGCGACGTACCCTCGAGGTAGTTGCGCTGGTCGAAGCCGTCGAGCGTCGTCTTGACGATGCCCGGGTACTGCCCGCCTTCGATCTGCTTTTTCAACTCGTCGCCCTTTGGCCCACCGGCGACGTCGACCAGGGTGGGCAGCCAGTCGAGTGCCGCAAACAGCTGGTTCTTGATCGTACCCGGCTGGATGTGCCCCGGCCAGCGGATCACCAGCGGCGCGCGGTAGCCGCCTTCCCAAGCCTCGCCTTTCTGGCCCTTGAACGGGGTAACGCCGCCGTCCGGGAAGGTGATCGCCTCGGCGCCGTTGTCGGTCGTGAACACCACGATGGTGTTATTGGTCTGCCCGATGTCGTCGAGCTTCTTGAGCACGAGGCCGATGTTGTCGTCGAGCTGCTTCATGCCAGCTTCGTTGACGCCCCAGTCCTTGCCGCCCGGTATGCCCACCATGGCCTGATACTTGTCCGACAGCACGGTCGTGATGTGCATGCGCGCCGGGTTGTACCAGACGAAGAACGGCTTGTTGGTCTTGCGGGGATCGTTGCGGTCGAGGAAGTCGATCACCTTGGCGGAGATCTCCTCGTCCACGGTCTTCGAGCGCTCCAACGTCAGCGGGCCCTCGTCGTGGCACGTTTGGTTTTTGCCCGTGCCATCGGACGATTTGCATGAAATGATCGGGCGCGGGGGCATCAGGCAGGTCGTCGTGTTCTGGTCGACGGCGCCTGTGACCTCGGGCAGGCCCGGGACCGGCGTGTTCTTGCAGGGTGGCGCGAACCCCTGCTCGGTCGGGGTCTTGTTGATGTCGGGGAAGCTCACGCCCTGCATCGCATCGAGGTGGTAGAGGTAGCCCCAGTATTCCAGGAAGCCGTGCGCGGTCGGCAGCGCGTCGGTGTGGTCGCCCAGGTGGTTCTTGCCGAACTGGCCGGTGTTGTAACCGAGATCGAGCAGGAACTTGGCGAGCGCCGGGGTACCCGGCCGCAGATACGACGGGCTGCCGGGAAGCTGCGGCGGGATCATGCCGGTGCGCACCGGATACATGCCGGTGAAGAAGGCATTTCGGCCGGATGTGCAGCTCTGCATGGCAACGTAGTCCATGAACTTTGCACCTTCCTGCCCGATGCGATCGATGTTCGGCGTTTCCCCGACCATCAGGCCCTGGTGATAGATGCTCGGCTGCATGAAGCCGATGTCATCGCCCATGATGAAGAGGATGTTGGGTTTTGCTCCCTGCTGGGCGGAGGCGGGAATGCCCGCCATTGTCGTGGCGGCACACAACACGACAAGAGCGCCCCAGACTGCTCTGAATATGCTCATGGTTGCTTCCTCGGTAACGGCTGCCGAAGCCCGGGCCGCAGCCATCGCCCACCTCCACCCCCCCAACGTTTTTGCCGATCCATGCTGGATCACATTCGGTAATCGGTCGGACGCGTTGGCGAGAGGGAGATTGGTCGAGGCGCTCCAGATGTGCTATGCAACTTCGGCAACTATGCCGCTGGAACTTCGAAAGTGCATAGCGAGGTCCAACGAAAGCAATTCCGGCAACTGGGCAAGCGATCTCGACCAGTGACTCGGGCAGCGACGAAGGCGTTGGAATTCTAAATGGAATCGCGTGCTGGCCACCGCCGCTGGCCAGCAACCAGTCCTTGCGCTGTAGAACGTTAAAGAGTTCTGAAGGCGATTGCGTAAAGGCAGCCGAAACGCCTTAGCGACCTCGCCGAATCTGATCCACGACCGCGTCGATGTTGCGCCTGACTACTATGTCGCGCGAATAGCGAGTTCTCACTTCCGCTTCCAGCGGCATAGCGGACCTGCCCCGGATTTCCCGCTGGCCCGATTCGGTCGCGAATGACCCGAAGCGAACCTTCAAAGCACCTCACAATCCCACGACAAGGTGTTAGGGTATTCCGTTTCCCACAGGCGTTGTCCTTGCAGGGAGGGACACATGCGACGGCGGGAGTTCATAGGCCTTGTTGGAGCCGCCGCAGGCGTGTGGGCTCCGATTTCGACTACTTTTGCACAGCAAGTGAAGCGCATAGCAATCATCGCGGCTGCCGTGCCTGTAGATCAGATACTCAGCTACCCCTTTTTCCGCGTGTTCTTTGAGGAGTTGAGCCGACAAGGTTTTGCTATTGGACAGAACCTTGCGGCAGACCTCTATTCAGGCAAGGGGCAGGTCAGGGAGTATGCGAGTGTGGCCCGCACCGTGGTGGCAACTCGCCCGGACGTAATCTTCACTTCTCACGGTACAATAGCCGCAGAATTGGAAGCCCTGACCTCGGACATACCAATATTGGCATTCAGCAGTGACCCGTTTGCGCTGGGACACCGTGTTGCAAGTTTGGCAAGACCGAGGAGTAACTTCACAGGTGTCGCTACCGACGCCGGAGTTGAGATACAAGGCAAACGCCTCTCGCTCTTGCTTGAGGCAAAGCCAAACGCGTCGAGGGTAGGGTTCATAGCATCTTTAAGAACGTGGGGCAGAGGAAACGGTTCTGCGATTAGAGAAGCGGCTCAGATGGAACATGTTACGTTACTGCATGTGAACTTGGGCGACGCGCTCGACCAAAACGCCTATACGGCAGCCCTTGATGTTGCTGGTACTGCATCGCTAGACGCGATGGTTGTATCTGATGAGGCAGAGCATCTCTCGAATATGACGTCACTAGTCAATGGCGTGGCGGCGCTGCGCGTTCCCGCCATGTATCCCTTCCGCGACATTGTCGTTGCAGGCGGCTTGATGGCCTATCACGTCGACCAGTTAGCTCTGAGCCGCTATGCCGCTGGGCAGGCGGCTCAAATATTGAGAGGTAAGAGCCCCGGTGACATCCCCATCTATCAACCGACCGAGTTCCGATTTCTCATCAACACAAAGGCGGCGCAGCAAATCGGTCTTCATTTGCCGCCCGCGCTGCTCGCCCGCGCCGATGAGGTGATCGAATAGGGTTGGCACTTCCGGTGATGGCCCTTCGCGACACTTGCTGCGGTGCAGAGACATGTCCGAAATTTGGGGTAGACCGGAATCTCGGGCTGAAGGGCAAACCTGCGCTGGTGACCCATTAGCGGTCATTTGTGCCTCGCGAGACACGCCTCCACCTGATCCGCCTGCGAACTTAGTGGTCAGCCCTTTCGTTCGCTGAACGTGCTAGGCTGGAGATCAGGCAGTATTAACCAAATGCGGGGGGGGCGATGTCTATCTCGCAGATAGAGCGGCGCAAGTTCATTGCGCTCCTAAGTGGCGCGACGGCGTGGCCGCTCGCGGCGCAGGCAGAGCATTTGGTTAAGCGGCCTGTGATCGGATTGATGAGCCTGGTCGCTCGGGAGCGCAATCTGCGCTTGCTGGATGCCTTTGTGCGAGGACTGCGACAGCTTGATTTCATCGAGGGTCAGGATTTCGACTTTGCGTACCGCTCCGCAGAGGGCTATTTGGATCGATTGTCCTCGATTGCACGGGAGGTGGTTGATTTAAGACCAAATGTGATCCTGGCAACGGCCACTCCTGCTGTCGTCTCCCTGACGGCGCTGACGAAAACCGTTCCGGTCGTTTGTCCACTTCTTGCAGACCCCATGCACCTTGGCTTAATTGCCAGCATGTCGCATCCAGGAGGCAACGTAACGGGAGTCTTGTTCCGCACCGAGAGTTTGGTTGGCAAGCAACTGGAGCTGGCCCTTCAGGTGATTCCTGGTGCCCGCAAAATCGGATTTCTAGTGAACGTTGCCGGCCCAGTGGTCATTGACCGGGAAGAGCTGGAATTTGCGAATCGGCCTCTTGGCCTCGAGCTGCATCCGACCGAAGTCCGTGTTCCGGACGACCTTGACGCGGCATTTCGTGCCTTGGCCGACAGCCGTGTTCAGGCGGTCGTCGTGCAGACCGACCCCATGTTTTTCAACGAGCGGGAGCGGATCTCCGCGCTTGCCGCCGCGAGGCGACTGCCGGCGGTCTATGCCTTCCGAGAACATGTCGAGGCCGGGGGCCTCATCAGCTACGGAGTCGATCTAGCCGAGTGCTTTCGCCGCGCAGCCACCTACGTCGTCAAAATCCTAAAGGGATCAAAACCTGGCGATCTGCCAGTCGAGTTTCCTACTAAACTGGAGTTGATCATTAACGTCAAAACCGCGAAAGCGCTCGGCATTAAGATTCCGCCGACGCTCTTAGCGATCGCCGACGAGGTGATCGAATAGGACTATTCTTTGTTGCGGCGCATGAGTCCGGAAATGGCCCTTTGCGACATATTGCGGTGCCACGCCGTTTCGGTCGCAAGCGGGACGAAGCGGACATCGGATGTCGCTCATGATCGGTGGGGGTCGTCGCGAATGACCCTGGCTGTGTAAAAACGCGAATGATCGAGACACGGCTAGAATTACATTCTTCAGTTCGTCGTCTAAGTTGAAGCC
>NZ_LGHL01000331.1 GCF_001908205.1 Bradyrhizobium sp. NAS80.1 | reverse complement strand
CGAGGAGACTGGTCCACGTGGCGAAGCGCTGGGCAACTTCCCGCAGGCATTCACTCACATCGGGTTGATAAGCGCCGCGTTCAACCTGGACCGCCGGCTCGGCGTGCGTGGGGCCTTGAGTAGGGGCGGGCCATGAGCGCGCAGGTCGCTTACCTAGGGACGTGCGTCCCGGACTGGGTGAAGGAGCTTTCGAGCAGCGATCCGCTTCAGCGCCGCCTCGGCGCATATGCCCTGGGCGAGATCGGCCCCGCGGCAACCGAGGCTGTGTCCGACCTCGCCGCGGCCCTGCAGGACCCGGTTGCGTTCGTGCGCGTCTGGGCGGCGGCGGCCCTCGCACGGGTGGCGCCGCCGGGTGGAGAGTCGGTCACCGTCCTCATAGCGGAGTTGGGCGACGAGCTTGCCTTCGTCCGCAGCCTGGCGGCTTGGCACCTCGGTCGCCTCGGTCCGGCCTTCCCGGGGATCGAACAAGCCCTCCTCCCCCTCCGACAGCTAGCGGGTGATATGGATCCGAGCGTGCGGGTGGAGGCCGCGCTGGCGCTGGGGATGCTCGAGGGGAAGGGCGCCCCGCCGCCGGAGCTGAAGTCCTTGTCCACTTGAGCCTCGGGCTACATCGCCTCGCGCGGATTCAACTCGGAGCGCGACCGCCTGCCGATATCCGGCCTTGTTGCGTTGTCCATGACAGGGTTCGTCACCATTCCCCGACGCCGAAAGCGATCGCGGTAGTTTCCGCTCAGTAGTCCCGACGGTTACGCTGCTTCCTAGAGATTGGACCGAAAAGCGGCAAGCCATTCGCATATGCGGCGCCAGGCATCGCGGAGGATATGCCCTTCGCCCCAATAGCGGACGAGCTCAACTTTCTCCAACGTTCCGAAGTGCGCTGAACATCGCACTCACCGAGCGAAACACACCGAATCCCCCCCACTCCTGGGACACGTGCCGATCATGCTCTATTAGCCAATCGACGTGCTTGTTCTTTGCGAGGGAAATTTCAAGGCGCATGTTTTCTTGTAATCTGATTGCCCGAATTTCATCCAGGCAAAAGACTGTTCCGGCAGCGGTCATATGTAGGGCCGCGGTGGACATCTGATGGTCAATTGTCTGACGTTCCAGTCATAGAAACAATTCGAGCATTGCCTAACTCTTCCGAGGTTGGCGCTTCAAACATACGCTCTGCGAAATCAAACATCTCGGGTGTAACGCGAAACGCGTATGTGCTCCCGCCGACTCGATTTCTGTGCTCTACGCGCATTCGGCGAATCGATTCTTCTGTATTCACATAGTGAAGCGTATGGGCGATCCCGAGATTGGTCGCGAAATTGTAGGCTTTGTTACGCCGCGCTTTGCGGATGAAGCCCAGGTCCAAGATGACCGATCGACCTCTACGGAGCACCGCTTCAGCCAAAGCATAGATCATGGATTCGCAGCGATCCACTCGCTCGGCAAACCATTCGGGCGTCATGCTGTTGACAGTGGTGCCTTTGGGAATATCCGGCTGAAACAGCTTGGCCATCCACTCGTCCATGGAGAAAACGACAGCATCGAGTTGCTCTGCGAGTTGGTTCGCGTAAGTGGACTTCCCGGAGCCGACCGGCCCGCAGATGAGGTTGATCGGGGATTGTTTTGACATAGATGATCTGTCCTAGAATCTTAGCTACTTCATGGCGATCGCAACGCCCGCCTGCATTGGCCAAGTCGTTGCAGTGTGCCGCAGTGCGTGGCGGACCACATCGTTGCCCATTCCCGCTTCCATGAGGCTGGCGCTGCTTGTCCGTTCTGGCATGGTCGATCTTGCGCCAGCGCACCAAGTGAGGGCGCAGTCGGCTCTCGATCTTCGCTGGAGGGCGGCGTTCGTTCGACAGCGAATTCCCCAACGACTTGCGAGACACCTCAACGCGTTAACTTTGATCGTGGGCCGGTCCGTCCCGCTATTTTTGCGCCTTTCTAGCCATGACCGTCAGTGGGGTGTCCTTGAGGAAGGTGCGATCGAATGTTGTCCATCCCAAACGGGAATACAGGGACTCATTATTTGGTGTGAAGAGATAGAGTGTGCTGAACCCGAGCCGCTCGGTCTCCGAGGCGGCCGCCGTTGCCAGTGCGGAAGCCACGCCGTTTCCACGATGCGCGGGCGGGACGTATACGGAAGACAACCAGGGGGACAGGTTCTTGTGAATGAGTGTGGTGACCAGTATGCTGGCCGTGCCAAGGAGAGTCTTATCGTCCTCAGACAGCGCCACCAAGGCTACCGGAAGACGGTTGGGATCTTTCGCGCTGGTCAGTCGCACGATACGCTGCTCCAGCGTTACTTCGGGAGTTAGATATCCGAACTCTTCGTGCTGCCAAGCTGCGATGGTCGGAATGAAGCGTTCTAAGTTCTTAAGATGTTCAATACGTATGTTCATCGTTCCTGATCCGATCATGTATTCACCTGCGCTTCCGTTATGTCGGCCATCTTGATTGTCGCGACGCTCCGCCTGGAACAGGGCCTTCGTGGACATTTAAGCGGTTTTTAAACCGCACGTCATGTTTCCGTCGCCGATACCGATGTGGCCGGGCGGCCGCACGCCGGTATTATTGATCGATCGGCTCATCGCTTGAGACTTCCGACGAAGTCTGCCGCTTCCGCAATTGCCTCATAGGCCCGATCAAGCTCGGGCGCTGTGACGCAGTAAGGCGGCATAAGGTAGATCACATTGCCAAGGGGACGAATCAGCAGATCCCTTCGACGAAAGAACGCGCGCAACGAGGGGCCAACTTCGGCGAGATAGCCTGTCGATCCGACGTCGAGATCCAGCGCAACCACGGTGCCCATTTGCCGGACATTGACGAAGCGTGGATCTGTACGAAAGCGGACTAGGCGCTTGGCATGCATGTCCGCCAAGCTCGCCACGCGCTCTTTCACGGGCTCATTCCGCCAGATGCAGAGGTTCGCCAATCCGGCGGCACATGCGATCGGGTTCGCGGTATATGAGCTGGAATGGAAGAATGTGCGGCTGCGGTCTGTCGATAGATGGGCTTCGAATATCGCTGGCTGGCACAAGGTGGCGGCTAAGGGAAGTGCGCCTCCTGTCACCCTTCGAGGTGCACAGGATGTCGGGCACGATGCTTGCTTGCTCGCAGGCGAAAAGCGTGCCGGTTCGTCCCCAGCCGGTCATGACTTCGTCTGCGATCAGCAGAACATCCCGACGCGAGGTGAGGCGCCTGAATTCAGCCAAGAGATGCGCAGGATAGGTCTTCATTCCACCGGCGCCGAGCACCAGAGGTTCGATGAGCAAGGCGGCGATATCGCCGCGGCGACAGACGCGATCAAGCTCATCCAGCGTGTCTTGCTCCAGCCCGGGCTCAGGAAAGGGAATGGTTTCAACCTCGAATAGCAACTGTTCGTAAGCGGCGTTGAACACGCCGCGCGCGCCCGCCGACATCGTGCCCACCGTATCCCCGTGATAGATATGTTCCATGACCACGATGCGTGCGCGTGGGGTGCGCCTGTTGTGAAAATAGCCGAGGGCCATTTTTAGAGCGACTTCCACCGACGTCGAGCCGCTATCGGAGAAGAAAACGTGACTAAGGCCGACAGGCGCAATCTGAATCAGACCTTTAGCCAGCCCTTCCGCTGCTGCGTGAGTGTATTCGGCGAAGATGATCTGATCGAAGCTCTCGGTGGCTCTTCGGATTGCATCCATGATTGTTGGATGCCGATGACCGTGAGTGATGACCCACCAGGAGGAAATTGCATCGAAGACGGCTCGGTCGTCCTCGTCTATCAGATAGGCGCCCTCGGTCCTCAAGATTCTCTTGAAGACGGGGTCAAGGCGATGCTGGGCGAATGGATGCCATACGGGCGATGGCTGAAGGGCGCTCATTGCGGGTACCGCTCACACAACACGGAGAGATCGAAAGTCTTGCGGAAGGCCTGACGCAACCGCTGCTGCGTCAGCACGTCAAGACGTGGAAGGCGTCCGAGACGACGGACCTGGCCAGTCTCCACGATGGTATTCTCAGTATCCGTGACAGCGTCGCCGATGAAAACTACTCCGTGGACCGGGATTTGGCGGCTGCGCATCGCCTCGAGCGAGAGCAGGGTATGATTGATCGTACCGAGCGCCGTTCGGGCGCACAGAATGACAGGAAGTTGCCAGCGCGCGAACACATCGGCAAACAACGTGTCAGTTGCAAGCGGAACCAGCAAGCCTCCCGCGCCCTCAATCACCAGCGGTTGGCTGACGTCGGGTGGCTGCAACATCGCGGATTCAAGCCTCACCTTGTCGATTGCAGCGGACAGGTGAGGTGACAGCGGCGCTGTCAACCGCCATTGCTCGGGAATAATCCGGTGCGCCGGAATCCCGACGAGGCGGATGACCATCTCGCTGTCAGTCTCGCCGTCGAGTCCAGACTGAATTGGTTTCCAATAGCAGGCGTTCAGGGCGTCGGTCAGTGCAGCCGAGAAGACAGTCTTGCCGATGCCCGTATCTGTTCCCGTGACCACAAAGCGCTGACTCATACCGTTTCGTCTCGAAGAGCTTGGTCAAGACGCTCGAACAAGGCAGCGATGTCGGCGGCAGTCACATCGAGCGTGACGGCGATACGTACGGTAATCGCTCCCCGGCCGGACAACGATAGGCGTCTTCCTCCGGCAAATAGACAAAGTCCTGCTTACCGAAGCGTCCGTCCGACTTGGCGCCCGAAGTCATCGG
>NZ_LGHL01000330.1 GCF_001908205.1 Bradyrhizobium sp. NAS80.1 | reverse complement strand
CATAGGGMGCCAACGCATGAGAGCGATCGCCGAGGTGCGCCGTCGCTTCGGCTATCGGCGCCTGCATGTTCTGCTCAAGCGGGAGGGCTATCTGGTCAACCACAAGAAGCTGTTCCGAGACCGTCATCAAGTTCTCTGACATCGATGAGCCGACCACGCTCGTCAGTGAGACCGAAGTGACAACCATCGTCAAGCCGTCGCTGTTCGCTCCCGCGACCGTGCCCGTAATGGTGCACAATGGCGATGTGAACTCGGCGTCGATCGATTTCACCTCCACGGCACTCGCGCTCGACGGTGAGCGCAGGCGCAGGTGCCAACGTCAGCACACCCCTGAACGCCGGGCCGGGGCCGAAGGATGGCCTCGGTCCACCTCCCCGACCATCCACGCTGTACGCTGCTGATAGTGTCGAGATGTCCGTGTGGTCCTTTCTGCAAGGTCTTTTTTGGGTCCTGTCGATAACGTCGTAAGTGCCTGTAAATAAGGGAGTTTTACGATCTCTGGCGGGAGCGGACACCGCCGGGCCCCGCCCTATTTCACATGTGCGGGCATGCGCGTTTACAGCCTCCTCTTGTCAGCGGTAAGGTATTCGGATGCTCATGTGGAGCACGGTGCAAGCTTCGAAATCGTTGGGTCGGCGCTATGAATAGACCGATCTTCGAACAGCCTACTGAACGTGAGTTTCTTCTCGCGCAGCTTTCGCCGGACGACCGTCGTCGTGTTCGCGGCTTCATGCGAGAGAACAGGGCCACGGCACCTGACGCCATTCTGATGCTCGGCATAGGGCGTCCTGATGCCAGCGGGATCGCCTCCGACGTAGAGGTCACCGGCGACGAGCGCGAGTTTATGCTCAGCCAGTTATCGTCGCACGAGCGCACCTCCGTCGAACGAGCACTTATCAGCAATGCCCTTGGCCGTGCGTCGGGACTCTGACGCTGGAGTCCAAAAGACCGGAACTAATTATTGCGGCGCAATGTCCCATCGATCACGTAGGCTACGGTCTTGTCCAACCTGTTCACGATCAAAAGCCTGTCGTGCATGATTGTGCAGTCGTATCCCTTCAGTGACGAAACTTCTGCGGCCACTTCATCGGGGATCGCCATCAAAGGAAGGTCTTTGGGCAAGACCGCGCCAACAGGTAGCGTAAGCTGTGATGGCGGAGGATCGATTGGGTAGCTGTTGATGTGTTGCCACACAGCCTTCTCCTGCTCGGGCGACAGGTGGAGGGGGGCTCCGGGTGCGCGGTGCTGAGTATCGGTTGACATGGGTGCCCCATTATCCTGCGCGGCTGCTCCGATGATACTCGCAGCCAGAATGACTGCCGCGAGCGCGAGACAGGAATGATTGGTCATGGCAGCTCCTCAAAGGACCCGACCCCTCCCTAATTCAAGTCCCGCGACCCGGTCGTGGGTCCTCTGAGCCGCGTAAGAAATGCGGGGTACGCGCGACCGCTCCTATTGAGGGTTTCTGCTGCGAGAAAATTCGTGGTTGCGGTTACAGCGAAAGCAGCGTCCTTCAATGTCCGCTATGAACGCCTCCCTCGCGTGGACGTGCGCGGGGCATTTAGCGACGTTAGTCGAACGACGCGCACAGAATGACCTGTTGAAATCACGCCGCCGGAGTCTGCACGCGTCACCGCACGGAAGACTGAAATGCTGCGCAAGGCCTGCCCCGCACATTTAGCAGAGCAGCCACTGTCGCACACTGGCTCCGCCGACTGTCGGCATTGAGACCAATGTCAGCAAGCTAACGCTACACGCCGCGATGAAGTGCCTGCAGAGGCTGCGAATTCACTTTGGCACTCGGTTTGCTTTGTTCACGGCATCATCACCAATCGCAGTGCGATGGACTTCGGGACGGACTCGGCGCGCGTCGCTGTTAGCATCTGGTCCGTCCCGACGGTTTGCTGCGGCGATAACGGAGAAAATGAGGGAAGTGTTGGATGCGATCTAGAGTTCTTCTTTTGTTAGCCGGTACAATTGCGCTCGTTGCAAGCGGTGCAGCCAATGCGGCAGACCTTGCGCCAGTAGTGAAACTGCCCGCTGCTGTGTGGAGCTGGTCGGGAGGCTATATTGGCGGCCACGTCGGCGGCGGCTACGGCCGCACCTCCTTCAGCAATCCGTACGGTCCCTCAATTTATGGGGGCGCCGTCGATACCCCAGTGTTCCTGGCAGGCGGCCAGATCGGCTATAACTGGCAGAACAACGGCTGGGTGTTTGGCGTCGAACTCGATGCCAGCGGTGCTGTCTCCGACGGTACAAATACCTGCCTCGCCGCCTCCGGCTTTATCGTGAGCGCAAACTGCAAGGCTGGTCCCAACGTCTTTGCCACCGGGACCGGTCGCGTCGGTTACGCGTTTGGCGCGCTGGGTCACACGCTGGCCTATCTCAAGGGAGGCGTTGCTTGGCAAAACAATCGGGGCGACGTCGTCAACAATTTTGAAGGCGGGGGGCCACAGGAGAAAACCCACTTCGACTATGGTCGGGTCGGTGGCACCATCGGGATGGGTGTCGAGCAAGCGCTTACCCCTGCATGGTCGGTCAAGGTAGAGTACGACTACCTGCATTTCGGTGGGCCGAGTGTCGCGACTCCTCCGACAGTGCAGTTTCCGCCGTTTGCAATTCTTCCGGCGAACACAACGGGCCTGTCGAGCAACTATCACATCGGAAGAATCGGGTTGAATTACCATTTTGGCGCCGACCCGTGGACGCAGTGGTCCGATGCACCGCTGTACGCGAAAGCACCTGCCGGCGCGCCGCCGATTGCTTACGCCGCCGGTTGGTCATTCGAAGGCGGATCACGGCTCTGGCTCAGCCGGGGACGATTCCAATGGAACTCTAGCGCTGGGCCCATAGATCCTAACATCCTTAGATCAAGGCTCACCTACCACGGCCTCGACGGGCTTTCCGGGGAGGCATTTGGCCGTGTTGACAGCCCGTGGGGAGTGTTCCTGAAGAGTAACGTTGGCCTCGGTCGCTTCAACAAAGGAAACATAAACGATGAAGATTGGGGCATTCGGGTGGGGACGGGGTGGGCTCCCTATATCAACACTATATCCGGCCAGGCAAACGGGAGGTTCACCTATTATACGGCTGATGCCGGTTACGATTTCTTGCGCGGCGCCGACTATAAGATCGGCGGATTTATCGGCTGGACGTACTACGAACAGAGTTCCGACGTGAGGGGGTGTGTACAGATCGCCAACCCGATGACTACATGCTTGCCTCCCGGTGACGACAGGGTCGTTGGCAGCCAGAATACTCAGTGGAATGCACCTCGTATCGGCCTAAGCGCTGAAACCATGCTCACCGAGCGTTGGCGTTTGAGCACGGACGTCGCTTACCTGCCCTGGACCGATTTCAAAGGGCGCGACAATCATCTCTTGCGCCCGACGACCACCTTCGTTGAACAACGCGGGAATGGTGGCGGCGGCGTCCAGATTGAAGGCGTGTTGTCCTACTTCATCACCAAGAACTTCAGCGTCGGCGTCGGTGGGCGCTACTGGGCCATGTGGACCAAAAAGGACAGCGAAGTGACATGCACAGGCTGTAGTGGCCAGGGCACCACTGAGACTCAGTTCTCGAAATTCAGCATGGAGCGCTGGGGCACGTTCTTTCAGGCGTCCTATCGGTTCGATTGAAAAGATCAGCCAAGCTCCAGGCCTGTTCGACGTAAGCGTCGTTCTCAGGCCACGGCTTTGAGGGCTTGAGCGCGGTAGGCCCAAGGCAATAGCTGGTCGATGTCGCGGTTGGGATGACCGCTGACGATCCTGGTCAGGACGTCCGTGAGATAGGCGAGCGGATCGACGTCGTTGAGCTTGCAAGTCTCGACCAGTGACGCGACGACAGCCCAGTGTTCGGCACCGCCGTCGGATCCGGCAAACAGCGCGTTCTTGCGACTGAGCTTGATACCACGGATTGATCGTTCGACCGTGTTGTTGTCGAGCTCGATGCGGCCATCTTCGATGAAGCGCGTCAGCCCCTGCCAGCGCGAGAGAGCGTAGCGGATGGCGGCGGCGAGCTTGATCTTTTGGCTGATGAGAGCCAGCTTGGCGCGTAGCCAAGCCTCGAAGGCGTCGGCCAGCGGCCGGCTTTTCTGCTGACGCACGAGACGGCGCTCCTCCGGACTGCGGCCGCGGATCTCCTTCTCGATCGCGTAGAATGCGGCAAGGTGCTTCAGCGCCTCGCTTGCGATCGGCGCGGGGCCCGCCGCCGCGAGTTCGTAGAAGTTACGCCGCATGTGCACCCAGCAGAAGGCGAGTTCGACCTCGCCGCGCTCGGCAAGCTTTGGATAGGCGGTGTAGCCATCGACCTGCAGGACACCCTTGAAGCCGGCAAGATGGCTGAACAGCCGCTCGGCCTTGCGGTCGGGTGCATAGACATAGGCGATGCCGGGCGGATCGAGGCCGCCCCAGGGCCTGTCGTCGGCGGCATAGGCCCAGAGCTGGCCGGTCTTGGTGCGCCCTCGACCAGGATCGAGCACCGGCACCGTCGTCTCGTCGGCGAACAGCTTGGACCTCGCTCGAAGCACCGTGAGGAGGCGCTCATGCAGCGGGCGCAGATTGAAGGCGGCATGCCCAACCCAGTCCGCCAGTGTCGATCGATCGAGAGCGATGCCCTGGCGGGCATAGATCTGGGCCTGCCGGTAGAGCGGCAGATGATCGGCATATTTGGACACCAGAACCTGGGCGACGGTTGCCTCGGTCGGCAGTCCGCCCTCGATCAACCGGGCCGGAGCCTCAGCCTGCACGACACCATCCTCGCAGGCTCGGCAGGCGTATTTGGGACGCCGGGTAACGACAACGCGGAACTGCGCCGGCACCATGTCCAGCCGCTCGCTCTTGTCCTCGCCGATCCGGTGCAGCTCGCCCTGGCAGCAGGGGCAGGTCTTGTCATCGATGTCGACGACGACCTCGATCCGCGGCAGATACACCGGCAGCGCTCCACGATTGACGCGGCGCTTGCGCGCCCGTTCCGCCAGGCCTTCCGGAGCACTCTCGTCCTGACCGGCCTCGGCAGAAGCTGCGACCTGCTCGACGTCCTCGAGGCCCAGCAGCATCTGTTCCTCAGGGAGAGACTCCGCCTTCCGGCCAAAGCGATGACGCTGCAATTCCTTGATGATCTGGCGCAGCCGCTCGCTCTCGTGCCGCTCGGCAAGCAGCATCGCCTTCAGCGTCTCGGGATCATCAGGAAGGTTATCGCTCACAGGCAGATCAGAGCATATTCGCACCCAACTGGTGACGTGCTCGATACCCCTGATTCACTTCGCCGCAGCGCGGCCCACAATTATCCGGCCTGCGTCGGAACGACCGTCTCCCGTGCCGCATGGACGCGCCGCCAATCGAGCCCTTCGAGCAGCGCCGACAATTCCGCCGCCGACAAACGCATCACGCCATCCTCGATCTTCGGCCAGCGGAAGACGCCTTCCTCGAGCCGCTTGGCGAACAGGCACAAACCTGTCCCGTCCCAGAAGATCAACTTGATCCGATCCGCACGCTTGGCACGGAACACATAAACAGCACCCGAGAACGGATCGGCCTTCATGTGCTCGCGTACCAGCATCGCAAGCCCCTCCATTCCCTTGCGGAAGTCGACCGGCTTGGTTGCCACCATCACCCGGACAGTTCCGGACGGACCGATCACCGGCTTGCCTTCAGCGCATCGATGATGGCCGCAATCACCGCCACGTCCGCGCCTCGGCCGACCCGGATAGTGACGCCTTCGGCTTCGATCTCGATGCCCCCGACATCTGGCTTAGCCTTGCGTCGCGCTATCTTGCGCTCATGGCCAACAGCCACGGCCGGTACCATGGTGTCTACCACCGCCGGTACAAACGGCGGATCGTCAGCCATCGGCGTCGGCAACCGCCGTGCTTGCCGCCGCCAGGTAAACACTTGTTGTGGGGTCAGCCCGTGTCGCCGGGCAATCTCGGAAACGACCGCGCCTGGTACCAGCGTCTCCTCGACGATCCGGGCCTTGTCGTCCTTGGAGAACCAACGACGGCGTCCCGTCTCCGTGATCACTTCCAGCCGGCGCGCCGTCACGTCCGACTTAAGCGTATGGTCAAGCATAGACACAAGCCGATCCCTTCAAAGAGATCGTGAAACTCGCC
>NZ_LGHL01000033.1 GCF_001908205.1 Bradyrhizobium sp. NAS80.1 | reverse complement strand
GGCAGACAGCATCGTCAATCCGCGAGGCGAGGGAGGCCAGAACGAACTCGGCTCCCGGGAGAGCACGGCATAAGCCGTCAACCCACCGCGCAGGGAAGGCCGTGTGTTGGGCTTCACCTGTATGCTGCTGTGCGGTCTCCTTGCGCTACATATTCGCGCAGCGGACCGCGGGCGCGAGCTGGCACCCGGCCTTCCCTGTGCCCTCTTGATTGAGAGGGGGAGCGACGGAGCAGAGCTCGGGCGAACGGCGCCGCGAGGCTGCGAAGGTGTGTCTGCGAGGCCGTAGGATGGGTAGAGCACTTGCGAAACCCATCATGCATCGGCGTGGAGGAAAGCGTTGATGGGTTTCGCTTCGCTCTACCCATCCTACGAGTGCTGCGCATGGGAGGATCGCGATGCTGCCTCATACTCCGTCATTGCGAGCGCAGCGAAGCACCTCCAGATTCTCTCCGCGGAAAGACTCTGGATTGCTTCGCTGCGCTCGCAATGACGATGTGGAGGCTGTGTGCGACAAACTCCCGCTCGTGCCCCGGACGCAGCGCAGCGCCACCCTGGCGATGCGAAGCATCGTCCAGCGGGCGGTGCGCTGCAGAGCCCGGGGCCCATGTCGCCGAGAGCAATCCGTGCGGCGTGGGTCCCGGCTCTGCGCAGCAACGCTAAGGGGCGTTGCAGCGCGTCCGGGACACGAGACGGAGACCGCTATCGGTGATGAGGGAAGGCGGCGCCGACTCAGCCCAGCTGCCCCGCTACCGCGCCAAACTTAGGCGTGCTCTGTCTACCACAAAATTTGAAGTTGTAGATCGCTCTCAGCCTAAGGGTATCCTGGTAGGTCTTTCCGTGTCTTTCGAGCCACGATTGTGCCGTCTGAGACACACTCACGGTAGATTTAACCCTCATCACCGTCCGTTCGCAGCAGCGCCGCTTTTTGGCCACACCCGAACATGAATAAAATCTCTCTAATGTTTTAGGGACAGCGGCGGTCCTTAGGCGGCGACGAAAATCCCAAGGTCGATTCAAATCTTGGTTCTGATTTTTCGGGTCTGAAAGGGTTAGCCGGGGAAACTGGTTTTGCGATGGACGCGAAGACCAACATCAAGCAGAGGCTGCCGAGCCGTCACGTGACGGAAGGCCCTGCGCGCGCGCCGCACCGGTCCTACTTCTACGCCATGGGTCTGACCACCGAGCAGATCCATCAGCCCTTCGTCGGCGTCGCCTCTTGCTGGAACGAGGCCGCCCCCTGCAACATCGCCCTGATGCGCCAGGCGCAGGCGGTGAAGAAGGGCGTGGCGTCGGCCGGCGGCACGCCTCGTGAATTCTGCACCATCACCGTCACCGACGGCATCGCCATGGGCCATGACGGCATGCGCTCCTCGCTGCCGTCGCGCGAATGTATCGCCGATTCCGTCGAGTTGACCGTTCGCGGCCATGCCTATGATGCCCTCGTCGGCCTGGCTGGCTGCGACAAGTCCCTGCCGGGCATGATGATGGCGATGGTCCGTCTCAACGTGCCCTCGATCTTCATCTATGGCGGCTCGATCCTGCCCGGCAATTTCCGCGGGCAGCAGGTCACCGTGCAGGACATGTTCGAGGCGGTCGGCAAGCACTCGGTCGGCGCCATGTCGGACGAGGACCTCGACGAGATCGAGCGCGTGGCGTGCCCCTCGGCGGGCGCCTGCGGCGCGCAGTTCACCGCCAACACCATGGCGACCGTCTCCGAAGCGATCGGGCTCGCGCTGCCTTACTCGGCCGGTGCCCCGGCACCGTACGAGATCCGTGACGCCTTCTGCATGACCGCCGGCGAGAAGGTGATGGACCTGATCGCCTCCAACATTCGCCCGCGCGACATCGTTACCCGCAAGGCGCTGGAGAACGCAGCCGCCGTGGTCGCGGCTTCTGGCGGCTCGACCAATGCTGCGCTGCACCTGCCAGCGATCGCGCACGAGGCCGGCATCAAGTTCGATCTGTTCGACGTCGCCGAAATCTTCAAAAAGACACCTTATGTCGCGGATTTGAAGCCGGGCGGCCGTTATGTCGCCAAAGACATGTTTGAAGTAGGTGGCATCCCGCTTCTGATGAAGACGCTGCTCGACAACGGATTTCTCCACGGCGACTGCATTACGGTCACCGGTCGAACGATCACCGAAAACCTCAAGAGCGTGAAGTGGAATCCGCACCAGGACGTGGTGCACCCGGCAGACAAGCCGATCACCGTCACGGGCGGTGTGGTGGGTCTGAAGGGCAATTTGGCGCCAGAAGGTGCGATCGTGAAAGTCGCGGGAATGTCCAACCTCAGGTTTACCGGTCCGGCCAGGTGCTTCGACCGTGAGGAGGATGCTTTCGAGGCGGTCCAGAAGCGCACCTATCGGGAAGGCGAAGTGATCGTGATCCGCTACGAGGGGCCGAAGGGTGGTCCCGGCATGCGGGAAATGCTCCAGACCACCGCGGCGCTGACCGGCCAGGGCATGGGCGGCAAGATCGCGCTCATCACCGACGGCCGCTTTTCCGGCGCCACCCGCGGCTTCTGCATCGGCCATGTCGGGCCCGAGGCGGCGGTCGGCGGCCCGATCGGGCTGCTCGAGGACGGCGACATCATCGAGATCGACGCGGTCGCCGGGACTCTTAACGTAAAGTTGAGCGACGCCGAGCTGGCTCAGCGCAAGACCAAATGGAGCGCTCGCGCGACTAACCACACGTCGGGTGCGCTCTGGAAGTATGCTCAGCAAGTTGGACCAGCAGTCGGGGGGGCAGTAACCCATCCGGGCGGCGCGCACGAGAAACAGTGCTATGCGGACATCTAGGCGTGCCATAGTTGCGTTTGTGTTCGGGGCAGCTGCGCTTGCCGCACCGGCGTTCGCCTTCGACGGTGCCCCGGTCAACAAGGACGCGGCCGTTCCGGTGGTGACCACCTTGCCGGGCGCCGCAAATACCGTGCGCAGCAAGGTGTCGCCGGCGCCCGAGCCTCAGGAAACCTCGCTCAGCGCCCTGCAATATGCTGCCGAAGGCGGCCATCCGATCGCGCAGTGGAAGCTCGGCCGCATGTACGCCAATGGCGACGGGGTCGCCCAGGACGATGTGCGCGCATTCGAATATTTCAGCCGCATCGCCAACGCGCATGCCGAGGACAGCCCGTCGGCGCCGCAGGCGCAGATCGTGGCCAACGCGTTCGTCGCGCTCGGCCGCTATTATCTGAGCGGCATCCCGAATTCGAAGATCAAGGCGGACCAGGACCGGGCGCGGGAGATGTTCTCCTATGCCGCCTCCTATTTCGGCAATGCTGACGCGCAGTATGATCTCGCCCGGCTGTACCTGAAGACGCCGGACGCCTCGCGCGAGGATTTCCGCTACGGCGCGCGCTGGCTCGGCCTCGCCGCGCAGAAGGGCCAGCACGAGGCGCAGGCGCTGCTCGGCCAGATGCTGTTCAACGGCGACCGCCTGCCTCGGCAGGCCGCGCGCGGCCTGATGTGGCTGACGCTGGCGCGCGACAGCGCAGGTAGCGATGAGACCTGGATCAAGGAAAGCTACAACCGCGCCTTCGCCAAGGCCTCCGACGACGACCGCGCCATGTGCCTGCAAATGCTTGAGCAATGGGTGCAGGGCCGCCGGGAGTAATCGCGGCGACTTCGCTGCGTAGGGTGGGTTAGCCGAAGGCGTAACCCACCAGCCGCGCGCGCCGGCTCACGCCGCCTCCAGATCCAGATCCGCCCACACCGGCACGTGGTCCGACGGTTTCTCCCAGCCGCGCACATAGCTGTCGATGCCGACATTGGCGAGCCGGTCGCTGGCCTGCGGCGACAGCAGCAAATGGTCGATCCGCAGGCCCTGGTTCTTCTGCCAGGCGCCGGCCTGATAGTCCCAGAACGTGTAGAGCCCGGGCTCGTCGGTGACGGCGCGCAGGGCGTCGGTGAGGCCGAGGCCGAGCAGGGATTGGAAGCTCTCCCGCGTCTCGGCCTTGAATAGGGCGTCCTCGGTCCAGGCGGCCGGATTGTGGACGTCGCGGGCGGCCGGGATGACGTTGAAGTCACCTGCGAGGATCAGCGGCTCCTCGGCCTTAAGGCGCTCCTTCGAATACTCAAGAAGCCGCGACATCCATTTGAGCTTGTAGGGATATTTCTCGGTCCCGACCGGGTTGCCATTGGGCAGATAAAGGCAGGCGATGCGAAGCACGCCATGCTTGAGCGTCACCACGCCTTCGAGGAAGCGGGCATGTGCATCCTCGTCATCGCCGGCGAGTCCCGACTTGGTCTCGTCGAACCGGAGCTTTGAGAGCAGGGCGACGCCGTTGAACGTCTTCTGCCCGTGCGTGACCACGTTGTAGCCGAGCGCCTCGATCTCCAGCCGCGGGAAGGCCTCATCGACGCATTTGATCTCCTGGAGGCAGACGATGTCCGGCTGGCACTCCTTCAGCCAGGTCAGCAGGAGATCGATCCGCTGCCGGACCGAGTTCACGTTCCACGTAGCTACTCTGATGGGCATTTCGGCGGCTCCAGGCAGGGGCCATTGTTAGAACAAACTGCAAACGCGCCCGTCAAGGACGCCGCAAAATCTCCCACAAAATTAACCCGACTTAAGCCGGCCGTGGGCCATTGATACCGAAAAGGTTTTTCGAATGGGACGGCCGGACAAATCCACGAAGCGAAGCGAGCCGCGCGACGGCCTGATCGGCGCGTTCCTGTACTGGCTCGGCGGCTTCGAGATCGAGGACGGCCTGACCGCCGATCTCAGCGAGCGCGAGCTGCGCCGCATCCGCGCCAAGCAGATCGATGCGGTGACGCAGCTGATCCCGGTGACGATGGCCGTCACCATGCTCAACGTCGCCATCGTGCTGATCCTGTTCTGGGGCAGGGGCTGGAATGATTTTCTCGCGATCTGGGGCCTGACCCTTGCCTCCACCGCTTCGCTCGCCGTTCGCGCCTGGCGGCGTTCGCATCGGAACCGGCCGCAGGAAGCCCCGCCCCGTGTCGCGCGGCAGATGCTGCGGCAGGCGTTTTTCTTCGCCGCGATCTGGGGCACGCTGCCGCTCGCGCTGTTCAGCCGCGTCGGACCGACCAGCCAGCTCATCCTGGCCTGCCTGATGGTGGGCATGATGTCCGGCGGTGCCTTCACGCTCTCGACCTTTCCGCGCGCGGGCCTCGTCTATCTCGCCACCATGACGCTCGCCTGCGTCGGCGCGCTGCTCCTGTGCGGCACCGGGCCGCATCTCGTGACCGCTGTGCTCCTGCTGCTGTTCGCGTTCTTCATGGCGCGCAACATCGTCTCGCAGGGCAATCTGTTCCTAGGCAATCTCAAGGCCCAGCTCGAGCTCGAACGGCAGACCGAGATCATCTCGCTGCTGCTGAGGGAGTTTCAGGAGAACGCCAGCGACTGGCTCTGGCAGACTGATGCCGATGGGCACCTGGTTGACGTGCCTGAACGCTTCGCCGACGTCGCGCAGCTGCCGCTTCCGCTCCTGAAGGGCTCGCACTTCGCCGACGTGCTCGACATGCTCTGCCCCGAGGACAAGAGCGCGGCCTATAACATCGTCGGCCTGATGGAGCAGAGTGAGCCGCTGCACGAGATGAACGTCAAGGTCGTCGCCGGCGGCGAGGCGCGGCTATGGTCGCTGACGGCGAAGCCGGCCTACGACCGCGACGGCCAGTTTCTCGGCTATCGCGGATTCGGCCGCGACGTGACCGAGCGTTGGCGCGCGGAAAAGGCCGAGGCCGAGAGCCGAGCCAAGTCCAACTTCCTGGCGGTGATGAGCCATGAGATCCGCACGCCGATGAACGGCGTGCTCGGGCTTGCCAGCATGCTGCTCGAAACCAAACTCGATCCGGAACAGCGCGAAGCCGTCACCAGCATCCGCGAGTCCGGCGACAACCTCCAGCGCATCCTCAACGACATCCTCGATCTCTCCAAGCTAGAGGCCGGCCGCTTTGCGTTCGAGGCCATCGACTTCGCGCCGCAGGCGCTGGTCGAGGCGGTCGCGACCGTCGTGCGCGCCAGCGCCAACAGCAAGGGGCTAGCGGTGAAGGTCGAGCTCGATCCGAACCTGCCGCCGATGCTGCGCGGCGACGTCGCGCGGATTCGGCAAGTGCTGCTCAACCTTGCGTCCAACGCGGTGAAGTTCACCGACGCGGGCGAAGTGACGATATCAGCGACATGTCAGGCGCGCCGCGACCTGCTTGCGACCGTCCAATGGACGGTGATGGACAGCGGCATCGGGATCGCGCCGGAAAAGGTCGGCCAGCTCTTCAGTGACTTCGCCCAGGCCGACGCCTCGATCAGCCGCCGCTTCGGCGGCACCGGGCTTGGGCTTGCGATCTCCCGGCGCATCATCGAGCAGATGGGCGGCACCATCGGCGTCACCTCGACGCCGGGCGAGGGCTCGACCTTCCGCTTCACGCTGGTGCTGCCCTGGAGCCAGGCGCAGGAATCCGACCAAACCGCGGGCCGCGACGAGGCCGACGAGCTCAAGGAGCATATCGCCGGCCTCGATCGGCCGCTGAAGGTGCTGGTCGCCGAGGATGATGCCGTCAATCGCATGGTTGTGAGCAAGATGCTCGGCGCCTTCGATGTCGAGCTGCGCGTCGTCGCCGACGGTGTCGAAGCCGTCGCGGCGGCCTTCGAGGGCGACTACGATGTCGTACTGATGGACGTGCGCATGCCCGACATGGACGGGCTTGCCGCAACCCGTGCAATCCGCGCCCAAGGCGGCCGCTTCGCAAGCTTGCCGATCATCGCGCTGACCGCCAACGCGTTCCCCGAGGACGTCACGATCTGCCGCGAGGCGGGCATGTCGGACTTTTTGGCAAAGCCGCTACGCAAGCCCGCGCTGGTCGCGGCACTGCTGCGTGCGCTGGACGGCCACGTGGTGTCGGAAGACGCGCCGCTTCAGCCGGAGCTGATGTCGGTCGAGGTTAAGTGGACGGACGAGGAAAGGCAGATGACCGGCGCGTAGCCGGTCAGATCGAGAAGCTGGTCCCGCAGCCGCAGGACGCTGTAGCGTTCGGGTTGTTGACCCGGAACGAGGCGCCGATCAGATCGTCGACGAAATCGACCTGCGAGCCCGCCAGGAACGGCTGCGAGGCGGAATCGACCAGCACCACCGCATTGTCCTGCTCGATCACGAGATCGTCGTCGGTGCGGTCGCGGTCGATATCGAACTTATATTGGAATCCGGAGCAGCCGCCGCCCTCGACGGAGATGCGCAGCATCGCGCCTGTGCCTTCGCCTTTGAGGATCTCCCCAATCCGGCGTGCGGCCCGGTCGCTGATGGTCACGGCAGTCGTCATCGTTGGTCTCCGATAAGTCCCGCGGTGATACCAAGTTCACTTGCCCAATTCATTTGGTATCCCGCGTCCGACATAGTTAAGTGCCACCATACGCAGAATCAAATGGATAGGGACTAAATTCGCCGTGTCCGTCGGAATGGCAGCCCCCCGCGCGCCCTATGCCTGCGACCCCGATCGCAGCCGCGGCCGGCTGGTCGCCGAGCCCCCGAGCCGAACCCGCAGCCCGTTCCGGCGGGATTGCGACCGGGTGATCCATTCGACCGCGTTCCGCCGCTTGAAGTACAAGACCCAGGTGTTCGTGTTCCATGAGGGCGACCACTACCGCACCCGGCTGACCCATTCGCTGGAGGTGGCGCAAATCGCCCGGGCTCTGGCCCGGCAGCTTGGGCTCGACGAGGACCTCACCGAGACCCTCGCACTCGCCCATGATCTCGGCCATCCGCCCTTCGGCCATGCCGGTGAACGGGCGCTCGATGCCTGCCTGAAGGATTTTGGTGGCTTCGACCACAACGCCCAGACCCTGCGCGTCGTCGCCGCGCTGGAGCATCGCTATCCCGAGTTCGACGGGTTGAATCTGACCTGGGAGTCGCTGGAAGGCATCGTCAAGCACAACGGTCCACTGACGGATCGCAGCGGCGCGTCGGTGGGCCGTTATTGCGAGCATGGCGTTCCCGTCGGGATCGCCGACTATATCAAGACCTATGATCTCGAATTGTGGAGCTTCGCCTCGCTCGAGGCGCAGGTCGCCGCGATCGCTGACGACATCGCCTATGACGCCCATGACATCGACGACGGTCTGCGCGCCGGCCTGTTCCATCTCGACGATCTCGAGGTGATGCCGCTCACGGCCGAGATCATCGCCGAGACATCAGCGCATTATCCCGATCTCGAAGACGTCCGGCGCGGCGCCGAACTGGTGCGCGAGCTGATCTCGCACCTGATCGGCGCGGTGTTTGCGGAGGCGCAGAAGAACATCGCCGCCGTCAAGCCGCAATCGGCCCAGGACGTGCGCCAGCAGAGTAGGGCGCTGATCTCGTTCCCTGCCGAGGTCGCCGAGGAGGAGGCCGCTATCAAGACCTTCCTGTACGAGCACATGTACCGGCACAAGCGGGTGATGCGGGTGATGGGGGAGGCGGAGCAGATCCTGTTCGACCTGTTCGCCAAATACCTGAAATCGCCGGACGAGCTGCCGCCGGAATGGCTGATCGGGGCCGAGGCGGACAATGAGGGGGACCGGGCCCGCCGGATCGGCAATTTCATTGCCGGAATGACCGACCGTTTCGCCCTGACCGAGCACCAGCGGCTCTTTGACTCGACCCCGGATTTGCGTTAGGCGGCGCCCATGCCCGACACATCCTCATCGCTGCATCTGTTCGCCGACGTGCTCGCGCGCGTACACGCCGCCTGCCGCACGCTCGCGGCGGAAGCTAACTGGCCCGAGGGCATCGACTTCTCGCGCGTGGTGGTCGAGCCGCCGCGCGATCCCTCCCATGGTGACATGGCGACCAACGCCGCCATGGTGCTTGCCAAAGAGGCAAAGGCAAAGCCGCGTGACCTCGCCGAGCAGATTGCCGAGCGGCTGCGCGCGGACGCGCTGATCGCCAAGGTGGATGTCGCCGGCCCCGGCTTCATCAACCTGACGCTGAAGGCTGCCGCCTGGGCGGAGGCGCTGCTCACGGTGCTACGCGAGGGGGCCGATTACGGCCGCGTCCGCGGCGGCTCCAAGGTCAACGTTGAATACGTCTCGGCCAATCCGACCGGGCCGATGCATGTCGGTCACTGCCGCGGCGCCGTGTTCGGCGACGCACTGGCGAGCCTGCTCCAGTTCGGCGGCCACGACGTCACGCGCGAATATTACATCAACGACGCCGGCGCTCAGGTCGACGTGCTCGCGCGTTCCGCCTTTCTCAGGTATCGCGAGGCGCTTGGCGAGGATATCGGTGCTATCCCGGAAGGCCTCTATCCGGGCGACTATCTGAAGCCGGTTGGTGCAGCGCTGGCGAAGGAGCATGGCGACAAGCTCCTCGCGATCACGGAAGCCGAGTGGCTGCCGACGGTTCGCGCCAAGGCGATCGCGATGATGATGGACGAGATCAAGGACGATCTCGCCGCCCTCAACATCCGTCACGACGTGTTCTTCTCGGAGCGCTCGCTGATCGAGAACGCCAACAACAAGGTGGCCGAAACGATCGATTTCCTGCGCGCCAAGGGCGACATTTATGAGGGCCGCCTGCCGCCGCCGAAGGGCGCGCCGGTGGAGGACTGGGAAGACCGCGAGCAGTTGCTGTTCAAGGCGACGGCCTACGGCGACGATGTCGACCGTCCGCTGATCAAGTCGGACAATTCCTACACCTACTTCGCATCCGACATCGCCTACCACAAGAACAAGTTCGACCGCGGCTTCGCCGAGATGATCGACGTGTGGGGCGCCGACCATGGCGGCTACATCAAGCGCATGCAGGCGGCGGTGAAGGCGACAACCTCCGGCAAGGGGGCGCTCGACGTCAAGATCGTCCAGCTCGTCAAGCTGCTGCGCAACGGCGAGCCAGTGAAAATGTCCAAGCGCTCCGGGGACTTCGTCACCTTGCGTGAGGTGGTGGATGAAGTCGGCCAGGACGCCGTGCGCTTCATGATGCTCTACCGCAAGAACGACGCGGTGCTCGATTTCGATCTCGCCAAGGTCATGGAGCAGTCGCGCGACAACCCGGTGTTCTACGTTCAATACGGCCACGCCCGCGGCCACTCGATCTTCCGCAACGTGCGGGCCGAGGTATTCCCGGAGCTCCCCGAGGATGCCGGCAAGCGCATCTCCTGGCTCAGCGAGTCGGCGGTGGAGCGGCTGTCGGACCCGGTGGAACTTGACCTTCTCAAGCGTCTCGCAATTTATCCGCGCATGCTGGAAGCGGCCGCAAGCGCCCACGAACCGCACCGAATTGCCTTTTATCTCTATGATTTAGCTAGTGAATTTCACGCGCTTTGGACGAAGGGGCGCGATTTGCCCTATTTACGCTTCATTATCAATAATGATGCAGAGCTTACGAAGGCGCGGCTGGCTATGGTCCAGGGCGTCGTCTCTGTCCTGGCATCGGGCCTCGCCATCCTCGGCGTCCATGCTCCGGACGAGATGCGGTAGTTTGGGGCGAACTACTTAAGGGAATTCGGGGTAAGCGGCAGAAGCCGGTACGCTTAGACTTGGTTGAAAGCCTTGTGGGACGAAAGTCGTGCCTGAGTCGAGGGGGCGCGCGGCTTTCCCGAAGGGACGCATCATCACGATGGCCGAACGATATCAGCACAGACCGTTTCCTTCCGATGACTATGGTCGCGGTGGCGATCAGCATGGGAAGACGGAAAACGACCCCTTGGCCGAACTTGCCCGCCTGATCGGACAGACCGATCCTTTCGCAGCGCAGGCGCGGCCCGGCACGCAGCCTCCGGTGGCACCTGTGCCCGCACAGAGCTATCAGGCAGACGACTATCAGCACGACGACTATCAGCAGGTCGACTATCAGCAGGACTATGCCGAGCCGGCAGCTGCGCCTCCGCCCGGTCCGCCCTCATGGATGCGGCGCGCCAATGTACAGCCGCAGCCGGCATCCGCGCCGGAGCCCGACTATCCCGTCTCCGTGAACCCGGTTCATCCGTTGCAGCGCTATTCAGCCCAGCCGACGGCGCCCGCGCGTGATTTCCAGCCGCAGGCCTATCAGGACCGCGCTTATCAAGGTCAGGCCTATCAGGGGCAGGCTTACCAGCAGCACGATCAGGCTTACCAGGAGCAAGCCTATCAGGAGCCGTATCAGCAGCCCGATCCGTCGCGCTACGACGACGCGCTCTACGGCAAGCTCGAAGCGGGCGAGCAGGACTACCAGCGCGATCCGGCCTATCCGGACGATCCCTACGCGTTCCAGAGCGACTATCCCGAGGCCGATCTCGACGAGCCGAAGAAGCAGCGCGGCGGCATGATGACGGTCGCGGCGATCCTGGCGCTTGCCGTGGTCGGCACGGGTGCTGCCTTCGCCTACAAGACCTATGTGGGCTCGCCCCGCAGCGGTGAGCCGCCGATCATCAAGGCCGACAACACCCCGACCAAGATCGTGCCGGCGCCGACGGACTCCTCGGCCAAGGTGCCGGATCGCATGGCAAGCGGTGACGGCTCCGAGAAGATCGTGCCGCGCGAAGAGGCGCCTGTCGACGTCAATGCCAAGGCGAGCGGTCCTCGCGTGGTGTTCCCGCCGCTGAACCCAAACGCGAACCCGCCGCCGGTGGCGAGCGTCTCGCCGTCCACGGTACTGCCTCCAAGCGCGGGTCCGGTTCCGGGCAACGGTACCCTGCCGGCCAACTCGCCGCGCCCGATCAGGACTGTTGCGGTGAAGGGCGATCAGACTGACAGCACCGCGCCGCAAGCCGCGGCGGCTGCCAGGTCGGCAACTCCGCCGAAGCCCGTTGCCGCGCCCGCGGCATCGGCTGCACCGCGCAATCCACCGACCTCGGCCAATGCCAGCGCCAACCAGCCGCCGCTGTCGTTGGCGCCGCAATCGGCGCCTGCGGCGGAGCCGCCGCAGCGGATGGCTGCGACCAACCCGACGCAGATTGCGCCCGCGAGCAGCGGTGGCGGTTACATCGTGCAGGTGTCCTCGCAGCAGACTGAGGAAAGTGCCCATGCCTCCTACCGGGTGCTTCAGAGCAAGTATGGCAGCGTGCTTGGCTCTCGCGCGCCGGTGGTCAAGCGGGTCGATCTCTCCGATAAGGGCAAGGGAATCGTCTACCGCGCCTTCGCCGGGCCATATGGTTCGGCCGAGGAGGCGACGCAGGCTTGCAACAGCCTCAAGTCGGCGGGCCTGTCAGCCTGCTTCGTCCAGAGGAATTAACGGCCGTTTCCTTGACCCTCCCGCAGGGCAGGGTTAATCGGCCGTTATGAGCACGCGGGCCTTCATTACCGGCGTATCCGGAACGGAACTGACCGCCGCAGAGCGGGAGTTTATCCGTGCCGAACGCCCGTGGGGCTTCATCCTCTTCAAACGCAACGTCGATACTCCAGCTCAAGTTGCTGCATTAGTTGCAGAATTGCGCGCGGTGGCGGGCGCCGTCGACGCTCCAGTCCTGATCGATCAGGAGGGCGGACGGGTGCAGCGGCTGGGGCCACCGCACTGGCCGGTCTATCCACCGGGCGCCATTTTCGCGACTTTGTACGACACTGATTCGGCGCTCGGGCTCACCGCAGCCCGCCTCAGCGCCAGGCTGATTGCGGCCGATCTCGCCGATCTCTGCATTACCGTGGATTGCTTGCCGCTGGCTGACGTGCCGGTACCGGGCGCCGATGCCGTCATTGGCAACCGGGCCTATGGCACCTCACCGGACAAGGTTGCTGCGATTGCCCGCGCGGTCACCGAGGGTCTGGAGCAGGGCGGCGTGCTGCCGGTCCTCAAGCACATTCCCGGCCACGGACGCGCCACCGCTGATACCCATTTCAAGCTGCCGACGGTCGATACACCCAGGGACGAACTCGAACGGACCGACTTCGCGGCGTTCAAGCCGCTTGCGGACCTCCCGATGGCCATGACTGCACATGTTGTGTTTAGCGCCGTCGACCCCGCCCATCCGGCAACGACATCTGCGACAATGATTGCTCAGGTGATTCGCGGCGCAATCGGGTTCCAGGGTTTGTTAATGAGTGATGACGTGTCGATGAACGCGCTGGCGGGAAGCATTGCTGAACGGACCCGCGCCATCTTCGCGGCCGGTTGCGACATGGCCCTGCATTGCAACGGCAACATCGAGGAGATGCGCGAGGTCGCCGGCCAGACACCCGAACTGTCGGGCAGGGCGCTGGAGCGGGCCAACGCTGCGCTCGCCGCGCGCAAGGCGCCGCAGCCGTTCGACCGGGCGGCCGCACGCGCCGAACTGGACGCATTGATCGCACGGGCAAACACGGCATCCGCATGACCGCAGAAATCCTATCGTTCGAAACCGGGCGGCCCGCAGAGCTCGCCGAGGGTGAGCCGGCGTTGGTGGTGGACGTCGAGGGCTATGAAGGCCCGCTCGATCTGCTGCTCGCGTTGGCACGGCAGCAAAAGGTCGACCTCGCCAAGATCTCGATCTTGGCGCTGGCCGACCAATATCTCCACTTCATCGAAGCCGCGCGGAAGATCCGGCTGGAGCTTGCCGCCGACTATCTCGTGATGGCGGCGTGGCTTGCCTTCCTGAAGTCGCGCCTGCTGCTGCCGGAGCCGCCGACGGCGGAAGGTCCGAGCGCAGAAGAGATGGCCACCGCGCTCGCCAACCGGCTGCGCCGGCTCGAAGCCATTCGTGAAGCCGCCAACCGGCTGATGAACAGGCAGCAATTGCTGCGCGACATCTTCCCGCGAGGCGAGCCCGAGCAGATCGCCGAGATCAAGCATCCGAAATACACTGCGACGCTGTACGACCTGCTCACTGCTTATGCCTCGCAGCGCCAGTCGCGCGTGCTGGCGAGCGTGCATCTGGCCAAGCGCACGGTGTGGTCGCTGGCCGAGGCGCGCGCCACGCTGGAGCGGCTGGTCGGCAGCATCAGCGAACAGGATGACTGGGGCGTTCTCGACGACTTTTTGATCCGGCACGTCGCCGATCCGACGCAGCGCGCGACGGTGTTTGCCTCGAGCTTTGCCGCCGCGCTCGAGTTGGTGCGCGAAGGTCAGCTCGAGTTGAACCAGAAAGAGGCGTTTGCGCCCATCTATTTCCGGAAGGGGCGTCCTAAACCGGTCCCGGACGCAGCTCCTGCGCCCGATGCACCGGTCGGTTAAGTGCAAGAAGGAGGATCTGCCATGGCGAGCCTGGCTGAAGTGCGGGTAGAAGAGGCCGAGCCGATGGACAACGAATCCCAGGCACGTCCCGAAGAACTGCGGCTGCTGGAAGCGCTGCTGTTCGCTTCGAGTGAACCGCTGGACACCGCGACGCTGGCCAAGCGCATGCCCGAGGGCGTGGACGTGAAGGTCGCGCTCGAGCAGCTGCAGGCCGACTATGCCTCGCGCGGTGTGAATCTCGTTCGGGTTGCCAACAAATGGACCTTCCGCACTGCCGGCGATCTCGCCTGGCTGATGACGCGGGAGAGCACTGAGACCCGCCGCCTGTCGCGCGCGGCGATCGAGGTGTTGGCGATCATCGCCTATCACCAGCCGGTGACGCGGGCCGAGATCGAGGAGATCCGCGGCGTCGTTACCTCGAAGGGCACGCTGGACGTGCTGCTGGAGACCGGCTGGATCAAGCCGCGCGGCCGTCGCAAGACGCCGGGCCGTCCGCTGACCTTCGGAACCACCGAGGACTTCCTGTCGCAGTTCACCCTGGAACAGCTCGGCGATCTGCCGGGCCTGGAGGAGCTGAAGGGGACGGGCCTGCTGGATTCGCGCCTGCCGACCGGTTTCAGCGTACCCACGCCGTCCGATGACCCGACGCTGCGCGAGGACGAGGACCCGCTGGAACCCGGTGAGGACCTCGATCTGGCGCTGGCGCCTGCGGTCGAGCCCGAGACGCCGCCGGAAGGCGGCAATGAGGGGAGTGGTGAGGGCGGCGGCGAAGAGTGACGCCCCGGCCTTCTACGGGACCCCTGCGACCGGTTAACACTAGCCAGATTACGTAGCGCCAACAGCGAATTGGCGCTGCCTTGGTCCTTGTTTTTGAGGCCTGCGAAGCCTACGTTTCGGTGAAGATCGGCCGGCTCCCCGGCCATGCGTGTTTGGAGGGTTTGCAGGATGGGTTCGCTTAGCATTTGGCACTGGATCCTTGTGATCGCAGTGGTCCTGCTGTTGTTCGGCCGCGGCAAGATTTCGGATCTGATGGGCGACGTGGCGCAAGGCATCAAGGCGTTCAAGAAGGGCATGCAGGACGACGACAAGGTCGCCGACAAGCCCGAGCCGGCCAAGTCCATCGAGCACAATGCGGCGCCGACCGCGACTCGGTCCGACGTCGGCAGCAAGGCCGTCTGAGCCAAAGATTGGACGGACGCGGGCGGTCCCGATCCTGTGCGAGAGGATTGGGCCGGTTGCGGCTGGCCTGAACGGAAGACCTCATGTTCGACATCGGGTGGAGTGAACTGGTCCTCATCGGGGTCGTGGCCTTGGTCGCCATCGGCCCGAAAGAGCTGCCGGGCGTGCTGCGTACCGTCGGGCAGTGGATGGGCAAGGCTCGCAAGATGGCCGCCGAATTCCAGGGCCAGTTCCAGGAAGCGATGCGCGAGGCCGAGATGGCCGACCTCAAGAAGAGCTTTGACGAGGTCAAGGAAGCGGCTTCCGGCTTCACTAGCAACAACCTGATGACCTCGCTTCAGAAGGACGTCAGCGACGCGCTCCGCGTCGATGCGCTGGACAAGCCGGCCGAGACCGCTGCAACCCCTGCTATCGAACCGCCGGCAGCCCCCACGACACCGGAAGCGCCGACGCCTGCGACCTTCGTGGAAGCCGAGGCGCATGCGGCTGTGGACGAACCGCTCGCCATCACCCGTGAGGTCGAGCAGGCACAGGTTACCCAAACCTCGGTTCCGCAAGACACCGTGCCATCCGAGGCGATCAAGGACGCCAAAGCGTCATGAGCGACGCCGATATCGAGGCCAGCAAAGCCCCATTGATGGACCACTTGATCGAGCTGCGTTCGCGGCTGATCAAGGCGCTGCTTGGATTCGGCGTGGCCTTCATCATCTGCTTCTTCTTCGCCAAGCAGATCTACAACGTGCTGGTCTGGCCGTTCGTGTGGGTCGCGGGTCCCGAGAACTCGAAATTCATCTACACCGCGCTGCTGGAATATTTCATCACCCAGCTCAAGCTCGCGCTGTTCGGCGCCGGCTTCATCTCGTTCCCGATCGTCGCGACCCAGATCTACAAGTTCGTGGCGCCGGGCCTCTACAAGCACGAGAAGCAGGCCTTCCTGCCGTATCTGGTCGCGACGCCGTTCTTCTTCGTGCTCGGCGCGGCGCTGGTCTATTTCGTCGTGCTGCCGATGCTGATCCGCTTCTCGCTCGGCATGCAGCAACCCGGCAGCGACGAGACCGCACAGATCCAGCTCCTGCCCAAGGTCGGCGAATATCTGTCGCTGATGATGTCGCTGATCTTCGCCTTCGGCATCGCCTTCCAGCTTCCGGTGATCCTGACGCTGCTTGGGCGGATTGGCATCATCACGTCGAAGATGCTGCGCGAGAAGCGCCGCTATTTCATCGTCATTGCCTTCGTCATCGCGGCCGTGCTGACGCCGCCCGACGTGCTCAGCCAGTGCTCGCTCGCGATTCCGTTGCTGGCGCTCTATGAGGGCTCGATCATCGCGGTGGCGATGGTGGAGAAGAAGGCGTCGGCCTCGCAAACCTCCAGTACGAGCACCGACGTGTCGTCACCGGCCAATCCGGCAGAGTAGGACGGCCAAACCCTCCGGCGTCATTCCCCGCGAAAGCGGGGAAGCCGCGGCCTATCCAGAAATCTCGGACGTCTCTGGAATACGGGATCGCACGCTTTCGCGGGCGATGACAGCCGTGCTAGGGAAACCAGCCATTTGCACAAATGCAAATCCAGGATTTGCAGGATTGCAACAAGCTCAGGACCACGGCCATGCACGACATCAAATCGATCCGCGACAATCCGCAAGCCTTCGACGCCGGCCTCGCCCGGCGGGGCCTGAAGCCGATGTCGGCCTCGCTGCTCGCGATCGACGAGAGGCGGCGGACGGCGATCCTGGCCTCCGAGCAGGCGCAGGCGCGGCGCAACGCTGCCTCCAAGGAAATCGGCGATGCCAAGAAGGCCAAGGACGAGGCGCGCGCGGCCAAGCTGATGGCCGAGGTGGCCGAGCTGAAGACCACGATGCCGGAGCTCGAAGCCGCCGCGAAGACCGCTGACGAAGAGCTGACGAAAGAATTGTCCGCTATCCCGAACATTCCGTTCGACGAAGTGCCCGATGGCGTCGATGAGCACGGCAACGTGCAGCACCACGTCTTTGGTAACAAGCGCAATTATGGATTCGTGCCCAAACTGCATGACGATCTCGGCACCGCGCTTGGCTACATGGATTTCGAGGCGGCGGCAAAACTCTCCGGCGCGCGCTTCGTCGTACTGAAGAAAGGGCTCGCTCGCCTCGAACGCGCGATCGGACAGTTCATGCTTGATCTTCACACGACCGAGCACGGCTACACCGAGATCAACCCGCCGCTTTTGGTGCGCAACGAGGTGATGTTCGGCACCGGGCAGTTGCCGAAATTCGAGGACGATCAGTTCTGGGCGATCAAGGGCGAGCTACTGGCTGCGCCCGATCACGAGCGGCTGAAGACAGAGCGCCTGGGCCTCATCCCGACCGCCGAGGTGTCGCTCACCAACCTCGCGCGCGAATCCATTCTCGACGAGAAGCAGTTGCCGATGCGTCTTACCGCGCTGACGCCGTGCTTCCGCGCCGAAGCGGGCGCTGCCGGGCGCGACACCCGCGGCATGATCCGCCAGCATCAGTTCACCAAGGTCGAGCTGGTTTCGATCACGACGCCGGAGACCAGCAAGGACGAGCTGGAGCGGATGCTGTCATGCGCAGAGCAGGTGCTGCAGAAGCTCGACCTGCATTATCGGGTGATGACGCTCTGTGCAGGGGACATGGGATTTTCGTCGCAGAAAACCTATGACATCGAGGTCTGGATGCCCGGGCAGGGCGACGGCGGCATGTTCCGCGAGATCTCAAGTTGCTCGGTCTGCGGCGACTTCCAGGCGCGGCGCATGGATGCGCGCTCGCGTGGGCCGGACGGCAAGCCGCGCTTCGTGCATACGCTGAACGGCTCCGGCACCGCGGTTGGCCGCGCGCTGATCGCCGTGATGGAGACCTATCAGCAGGAGGACGGCTCGATCGCGGTCCCCAGCGTGCTCCAGCCCTATATGGGCGGTCTGAAGGTGGTCGCGCGCGACTAGGGCGCTGCCCGTCTGGAACGCAGAACGTTTGGTTGCGAAGTTCGGGCGGCCGGTTATCCTGGCCGCCACCCGGCAACTCGAAACGATCGTTCATGGCGTTGCACCGCGACATCTTCTGGATCGGCAGACAATGGGCGGTGACAGGTGCCGGCATCCAGGCCGTCGACCAGCGCCTGCGCGGCGTGCTCGACATCGAGATCGCGCGGCTCTGGGATGATGATCTCGTCCAGAGCCGGCGGGCCAAGCCCGGTGTGAATGCTGCGGATTTCGACAGGGCGCTGACCGTGGCGCGCGCGCGTTTTCCTCAGGCGCCGGTGTCGGTCCCGATCGTTGCGCAATTGGGGGCGCTTGGCGTGATTGAGGCTCCCGTCGTGAGTCCGGTCGTGCCGGCGTTGACGCTGCATGCCGAAGGAAAGCTCGCGCGCTTCCTGCCGCAATGGCGTATCCGCCGCTAATATGGCATCGGACTCCAATCACCAGGCGTCTCAGCGCGGACGTATGCACCGGGATCGACTGGAGCGGGTGCTGCGGCGCGGCAACTAACCGGATCGCGAATGCAGCAGCGCCGGCAGCCCGGAACCCTCGGCAACGGCAGGTTTGCCTGATTGGCCATAGCCGGATAAGACGGCCCAAATCCGCTTCAGGAATCGATGTTTCGCATGCGCATTCTCTGCACCAATGACGACGGCATTCACGCTCCCGGCCTCAAGGTCGTGGAGGAGATGGCGCGTGCCCTGTCCGACGACGTCTGGGTCGTCGCGCCCGAGCTCGACCAGTCCGGCGTATCGCATTCGCTGTCGCTGAATGATCCCCTGCGCCTGCGCGAAGTCGGCCCGCATCAATTCGCCGTACGCGGCACACCGACCGACTGCGTCATCATGGGCGCGCGCCATATCCTTGGCGCCAAGCCGCCGGAAGTCGTGCTGTCCGGTGTCAACAGGGGCCGCAACGTCGCCGAGGACGTGGTCTATTCCGGCACTATCGCCGGCGCGCTGGAAGGCACCATCCTGGGGCTGCCGTCATTTGCGCTGTCGCAGGAGTTCAGCGTCGAGACGCGCGAACAGCCGCCGTGGGACACTGCGCGCAAATTCGGGCCCGGCATCCTGCGCAAGGTGCTCGCCGCCGGCATCCCGAAGGACACCGTCATCAACGTCAACTTCCCGTCCTGCGCGCCGGAGGATGTGCTCGGCATTCGAGTCACGCGCCAGGGCAAGCGCAATCCCGGCTTCCTCAGGATCGACGAACGCAGGGACGGCCGCAACAATCCCTATTTCTGGATTGGCTTCGAGCGCGCTGCGATGATGGACACGCCCGCGGAGGGGACCGATCTGGCGGCGCTTCGCGAGCGCTACGTCTCGGTCACGCCGCTCAGGCTCGACCGTACAAATGAAGCGTTTTCCGAGACGCTGAGTGCGACGCTGAAGTAAGTGACCGCCTGGAAATAGCGGTTAGAGCGTTTTCGAGCGAAGTGGATACCAGTTCGCGTAAAGAAAATGCGTCAAAACAAAAGCCTAGAGCCCCGTTTCGATTCCATCGGAACGGAAATGGCTCTAGCCGCCGCGAAGTGCAGCTTCGATGGTCTTGCCGAGCGCGTCGAGCTGAAACGGCTTCTGAAGTGCCGGCCGGTCGCGGTACTGCTCGGGCAGGCCGGAGGAGCCGTAGCCGGTGGCGAAGATGAACGGGCGGCCTTTCGCCTTGATGAGATCGGCGACCGGCGAGATGATCTTGCCGTTGACGTTGACGTCGAGGATGGCGATGTCGAACTGGGTCGCCTGGGCGAGCCGCATGGCCTCGGTGATATCGCCGGCTTCGGCTGCGACCTTGTAGCCGAGCTCTTCGAGCATGTCCGCGACCATCATCCTGATCATCACCTCGTCCTCGACGAGGAATACAGAGCGGCCCGAAAGCCCTGTCGCGCTCATTATCGTTGAGTCCTTGCCCATTCCAAAAAATCGTTCGCAGATAACACGAACCGATGCAATGCGCGTTCCGACGAACGGATGTATGAAAATGGCCTTCGCGGCAGGCCCGTTGCAAGCCAATTTGTGGTCAGATACTCCAGCGGAAGCGTATCATGGGTTCCTGAGCAGGAACAAGATTCCCGCGCCCGGGGGCTTGGTGATGCAAGCATCGGGCTGGACCTGACGAGACGGCACAAGCAGCAATGACCTCCCATCAGCACCCGCCGGAAAAGATGATGTTTCAGCTCACGCTGAGGCGTCGGGGCATCAGCGATCAGGCGGTGCTGCGGACCATGGAGGAGGTGCCGCGCGAACAGTTCGTCGACGAGGCCGATCGCGACGCCGCCTATCGTGATAGCGCGCTGCCGATCGCCTGCGGGCAGACCATCAGCCAGCCCTTCGTCGTGGCCTATATGACCGAGCAGCTCCAGCTCCAGAAGCAGCACCGCGTGCTCGAGATCGGCACTGGTTCGGGCTATCAGGCCGCGGTGCTGTCGCGGCTCGCAGGTCAGGTGCTGACGGTCGAGCGTTACCGCCAGCTCGCGGATGCCGCACGTGCCCGGCTCGAAAAGCTCAACTGTCACAATGTTGAGGTGATGCTGGGCGACGGTCTCAACCTGCCTCCCAATATCGGCCCGTTCGATCGAATCATCGTTACCGCGGCGATGGAGCAACTTCCGGAGAACCTTGTCGAGCGGCTCGAGGTCGGCGGCATCCTGATCGCCCCGGTCGGCCCGCATCACGGTGTGCAGACGCTGATCCGGCTCAACCGGACCGAAGCCGGGATCGAGCGCAGGGAACTCGTTGAGGTCCGCTTCGTGCCGGCGCTGCCCGGCGTGGCGCGGGAGCTGTAATCTCCGGATCGGCTGTGCCGCCAACATCTTATTGGGAGGGTTAAGCCGTTATTCACAAGGAGCTTAACAATTTCAATAACTTGCGTGTCTCACGCACCCCGTTTTGTGGGGTTCTATTGCGAAATGTCTCA
>NZ_LGHL01000329.1 GCF_001908205.1 Bradyrhizobium sp. NAS80.1 | reverse complement strand
ACCTGGAAGTTACGCCCTCGGGCGCTCGCAAGAGCGGCCTCAGGCTTATCCAGCAAGACGTTCTGGCCCAGTATAATGCTGTGGTTGGCGTGCAGCGGTCCTTCGCTGAATCCGTAAATGCCTATATCGAAACGAAACTCGCGGAAGAGTAAGGCCACCTCAGTTGGCGGCCTCGCTGGATCGCCCGATCTCTGTTGGTTGTATCGTTTGGTGCCAAATGCGATCAAGGCGCTGACGATTGTGAAGCCGGATACCTCCGTTGGCACCGTGCCGGTTTCAGATCGTTTGGCGCTGGAAATTGCGGAACCGCAGCGGCCGACCAGCTGTAGCGTTGGAAATTCGCCGGCTGATCCGCGAGATGAGCATCGCCGACCCGTTGTGGGGAGCGCCGGAAATCCACGGGGAGCTTCTCAAGCGTGGCATCGAGATCGGTCAGACCAGCGTCGCCAAGTATATGGCGCGGAGGAGGGGTCCTTCCTCACAGGGATGGAAGACGTTCCTTCGCAAGGCTGCTCGAGCGCATGCAGAAGGAACCCGGTCCAGTCGAACGATCGGAAATCGTCATTCGCAACCGAAATGCGATATCTTCGGCATGTGCGGTCTACCTCGGAATGCGGTTAACCGCGGAAATCGCTGAGACATCTCAAACATGCCAGACGTCCTGACCTTATTTTTTGTCGTGAGAGGCCTCCAGGCAGGACACAGCCGCCTTGCCGTTTAACGGTTTGCTACATACGCTGGGACGGCAGTCTGATGATTGAGAGTCTGGCGCGGCTTGAAGCGCGCGGAATTTGGCACGAACCCATCAACGACTATGCGGACGTCGTGACCGACCCGCAGGTTATTCACAACGAGAGCTTCCGGGTCGTGAAGGGTGCGACCGGGTCGCCGATCACGCTCGTCAGCATCCCGTGCGTTGCGACGGCGAGATCCCGGAAGTGCGTTTGCCATCGCAGGAACTCGGCGTCCGATCGGAAGAATTTTGAAGGAACGCGGCTGCGACGGCGAGCAACTTCAGTATCTCTATAGGCGGGGAGTGATCGGCTCTTGTCGGCGGATTACCGCAGCCTGGAGACTGAGGACGAACGGTCAACAGCGGTATCGACCGAGAGGAGTTGCCTGCTGCGTTGACACAAACGGAGGAAGCAATGCCGAAGAGGAAAGGTCTGGTGCGATTGCAGTTGAGTGCCGCACTGGCGATCTGGGCGGCGGCGTCGTGGGGCAGCCCTGCCGCGCAAGCAGAGGAAACACTCAACATCTGTCATGGCGGCCATCCGATCATGGTCGCGAGCCAGAAGATTCTCGACAAATGGGCGAAGAAGGAAAGCGTCAAATTGACGACGACGCTCATCGCCTACGATGTCTACGTGCCCAAGGTCACGCAGATGCTGACGACTGGTAGTGCGCAGTGCGACATCATCTGGCACAACGACGATTGGGGTCAGCTCTGGCAGCAGTATCTGGTGACGACCGACGATGTCGCCGGTATCCGCAACGTGGCGAAACAGCCGCTCGACGCCTTCTGGAACGATCAACACGAACTCACAGTCATCCCCATGGCCCATACCGTCGGCACCTTCTTCTACCGCAAGGACCTCATTTCCGATGCCGAGGTACCGAAGACTTTTGCTGACATGGTCCAAATTGGCCAGAAGCTGCAAAAGGAAGGCAAGGTCAAATGGGGATATGTCGGCGGCATGTCCTTCAACAACACATGGTTCACCCTGTGGTGGACCATGTGGAACAGCGGCTGCGACATCTTTAAGCCGATTTACGAGCGCGACAACAAAGTACTCGCTGCGAATGGATGGACCTCGATCATCGACCAACCCTGCCATCAGCAGATCGTCGATTTCTGGTGGGACGCACTCCACAAGGATAGAATCGCGCCCGAGGCAACCACCACCTACGGACGCAACGAGGCGAACGCCATCTTTATGGCAGGCGATGCGGCGATGACGGTCGCCGATTCGACTTTCTGGGGCGATTACAATGACAAGAATAAATCGCGAGCGGCCGGAAACATCGGCATGGTTCCATACCCGATCGGCCCCGGCCGTAGTAAACCGATTACGTGGCTCGACATCTGGGGCTGGGCGATTCCGAAATCCGTGTCGCCCGCGCATCAGGCCCTTGCCAAGAAATTGCTGGGCGAGATGCTCACCGACGAAGACGGCCAGGTGCAGATGTGGAATGAGACCGGCGGGCCTCCGCCCAACGTCAGGGTCTGGGACCGACTAACAGCTAGCGATCCAGTATTTCGTAAGCTCAAGGAGGTCGTATTCGACCAGGATCACGCGCATTCAGCCTACTACTTCGCCAACTGGCCGCGGGTGCACAAGGCTTACTCGGATGCGGCGATCAAGGCGCTGACCGGAAAGCGCGAGGACATTCCTGCCGTTCTCAAAGAAGGCGCCAAGGCCGTGCACGACGCAGCCGTCGCACAGTAGCCGGGCGACCTCCGATGGCGAAGACGCATTCCGCTTCCTCCGACGGTCGGGCCTCCAGTACGGCGCCAAACCAGCCGAATGCGGAGCCGTGGCTCGGGGAGAAGGAGCGCTTCATGCTTCTTCTCATCGCGCCCGCCGGCATCGTGCTTGTGCTGTTTCAGATAGTGCCGATCGTTTTCGGTGCGAATGCGAGTTTTCGCGACTGGCAGCTCTTCAATCCAGCCCAGACCTGGGTCGGTCTCAAGCATTATCTCTACATCCTTGGTGATTCGACATTTTTGACCATTGTTTTGCCCAATACCTTTCTGTTGACGTTCCTTTCGGTGACTCTGTCGCTCATCGGCGGACTGGCGCTGGCTCATTACCTGCATCGGAATTTCGCGGGCCAGTGGCTTATGCAGACCATCATTCTGCTGCCGCAAATGATCGCGCCGGTTATCGGTGCCATGATGATGCGCTGGGTGTTCAACGACCAGTTCGGCGTGGTGGCGGCGTTCCTCGATTGGGTCGGGTTTGGGCCGATCTCATGGCTTGCGCAGCGCTGGCCGAGCTTCTTCATCGTTATCCTCACTGACGTGTGGATCTGGACTCCTTGGTTCGCCCTGATCCTGCTCGCCGGGCTCCGCAGCCTGCCGCGCGAGCCGTTCGAGGCGGCGCAGATCGATGCAGCGGGTGCCTGGCGGACGTTCACTCACCTGACGCTGCCGATGCTGCGACCGGTGATCGCAGTCTGCGTTCTCATCCGCTCGATCGATGCCTTCCGCACGTTCGATGTGGTCTGGATTCTCACCGGCGGCGGCCCGGCGCGCTCCACCGAAGTCTTCAGCATCTATACCTATGTCGAGACCTTCGTGAACCTCGATTTCGGACGCGGCTCGGCCGCCGCGATCATCGGGGCGCTCATCATTCTGGTGGTCGCCGGTGCCATGTACAAGGTGGCTGGCCGCGTCGCGGATGTTGCGCGATGATGGCATTGTGCGCGAAAAAATCCGACCGTCGGTATCGCTGGACCGATGCTTTGGCTCCGGGCGGCCGCCGCGCCCTTTTTTTGCTGGCGACGATCGCGATCGTCCTTCTCTTCCTCGGGCCGATCGTCATCCTGGTGGTAACCTCGCTGCGTCCGGGCTGGGCGGTTTTCTATATCTACCGCGGCACCGACTTCACCTTGCAGAATTACCGCGATGTGCTGGCGACCGAGGCGGTTATGCACGCCTTCGTCAACAGCTTCCTGGTGGCAACGCTGGCCACTATCGTCTCCATCGGCGTCACGGTGTCAAGCGGCTATATGCTCTCGCGCTTCCGTGGACCGATCCCGCGAGCCTGGTTCGGCACGATCTACGTGTTCCGTACCGTGCCCTACATCTCATGGGTACTGCCGTTGTATCTCGTCTGCTACCACCTTGGCATCTACGATACCTATGCCGGCATCCTGCTGCCGCATATTGCCGTGCACATCTGTTTTTTTTCGTGGATCATGAAGGGGTTTTTCGACGGCATCGACCCGTCGATGGAATATGCGGCACTAATCGATGGCTGCACGCGCTGGGGAGCGTTTCTGCGCGTCGCCTTGCCTTCGGCGATCCCAGCCATCGCCGCGCTTGGCATCCTCTCCTGGCTCTACACCTGGAATGAGTTCCTGTTCGCGCTGATCCTCACTGGTCACAATACCGCGCTGATCACGGTGACCATGGCCCAGTTCGTCACCGAGCTCGGCACCGCCTGGAATCTGATGAGCGCGATGGCAGTCATGGCCATGGGGCCGGCAATCATCATCACCTTGTTCGCGCAGAAATACGTGGTCCGCGGCCTGCGGATCTGAGATGGATCGTGATCATGGCCCAGGTCGTTCTTGAAGAGGTCAACAAGGAATACGGCAGCGTGCGCGCCGTCGTCGACGTCAATCTGACGATAGCCAACGAGGAATTCGTCGTGCTGGTCGGACCCTCAGGCTGCGGCAAGTCGACCACCTTGCGCATGGTCGCCGGGCTCGAGGAGATCACCCGCGGCGTCATCCGCATTGGCGAGCGCGTGGTCAACCGGCTGCCGCCGAAGGACAGGGACATCGCGATGGTGTTCCAGAACTATGCGCTCTACCAGCACATGACGGCCTACGACAATCTCGCCTTCGGACTGCGCAATCGGAAGGTACCGGAGGCCGATATCAAGACAGAGGTGATGCACGCCGCCGCGGTCCTCGGCATCGAGCAACTGCTGAGCCGCAAGCCGCGTGAGCTGTCCGGCGGACAGCAGCAGCGGGTCGCACTCGGCCGCTGCATGGTCCGGCATCCGCAGGTGTTCCTGTTCGACGAGCCGTTGTCCAATCTCGACGCCAAGCTGCGCGCGCAGATGCGGATCGAGCTGAAGCGACTGCGCGAGCGCGTGGCGACCACTTCGATCTACGTCACCCACGATCAGGTCGAGGCGATGACACTCGGCGATCGCGTCGTCGTCATGCTCGATGGCCGCATCCAGCAGGCGGCGACACCGCTCGTAATCTATAACCGGCCGCGCAATCGCTTCGTCGCCGGTTTCATCGGCGCGCCGGCAATGAACTTCCTGTCTGTCGAGCTGCAGAACAGCGATGATCGCTTGCACGCTGTAGCCGAGAACTTCCGTATCCGCGTGCCGCAAGACCGGGTCGGCGAACTCTCGCGCCAGCGTACACGTGACGTCGTGCTTGGCGTCCGGCCGGAGCACGTGCTCATGGGCGAGCCGCGCCCGGAACATGGCACCGGCTTTGACGCCAATGTCGAGGTGACGGAACAGCTCGGTGCCGAGCTGCTGGTCGCGGTGCGTGTTGGCGGCGCCACGCTGCTGGCTTCACGTATCGACGCCGAGGCGACGCTGGTGCTGCACCAGCCATTGCGCCTGTCGCTGGATCCGCGCGGCTTGCATTTCTTCGACCGCAAAAGCGGCGAAGCAATCAGGTGAGTCACATTGAAGGGCCAGTCCTTTTCGCCGCATCGACCGCGCGGAACGCTTGCGGGCAGCGCTCGTCCGGCAAGCGGAAACGCCACCGTTGCAGCGGCGCATCGAAGCGATGATGGTCGCGGTGGAGACGGTGCAAGGGCCGCTCGATAAGTTCTACGGCCTCCTGAGCGATGAGCAGAAGGCGCAGATCAATGCGCTTTCCACCACGGGCCAGCGTCCGGCCCGGACCGCGGCGCGAGCCGGCTCGGCCGGACCAGCCTGCGATGTGACGCAAGCGGAGCTGACCGAGTGGCCGACCGCCGATTGTGCCCGCTACGACAACCTCCGGAGGACTATCTGATGGAACGAACCAAATCTTCGATCTTATGGGCGAGCTCAAACTCTACGGAATGAAGGCCGCCTTCGACGAGATCATGGTGACCGCCATCAAGCGCCAGCATGAGCCGCAACGCATTGTCGGTGATCTGCTCACCGCCGAGATCAGCGAGAAGCAGGCAAGATTGATCAAGTACCAGCTCACCATCGCCAAACTTCCACTCGCCAAGGACATCACTTCCAGTTCGATGGCACGCCGATCAACCAGACCCTCGTCAATGGTCTCGCCGGCGGCGGCTTCAGGAGGTCCAAACCATGGGCAACTCCTCAGACCTCACCGCGCGCGAAAGATTGGCTTGCGCTTCTCAAGAAACGCATTCCGGCCCTCGATATAGTCTTCAGATGCGAAGCAGGCATCGACGGCGACCTGCGCGGCGGCCAGGTTCCGATCGCTGGGATCTTTGGTTGCCTCGTTCACGCAAAGCTTGACCGAGCGGATAGTTAGCGGCGCGTTCTCTCCGATCGATGCAGCATAGTCTCGCACATAGGCTTCAATTTTTGCGCGCGGAACAACTCGATTGACGAGTCCCATACCCTGGGCTTCCGAGGAATGAAAGCGGCGGGCCGTGTAGAAGATCTCCTTGGCAAAGGCAGGGCCAACGATGTCGACAAGGCGTTTGATGCCCTCATAGGCATAACCCAGTCCGAGCTTGGACGGGGGCATCCGCAAATTATAGCGGTTTGCGGTCGGCTCGTCGCGACGTTAGATGAGATCCTCGTGCGAACACCCAGGGCATGTGTCTCCGATCGAATCCAGAACCTCGGCGATCGCGACCGCGGCGACCGCCGGAGAAACCCCGGCCGGCGGATCCTGACGCGCGACGTTGAATGCACGCTCGCGGGCGTGAGGGGCGCCGCGATCCTGCATCCAGCCGTGCTCCCCGCACTCCCGAATGGCTCCGGCGTCGTGGAGGACCGACATGGCCCAGCCGCGCAGCGTCCCGACCGCGGGCCGCCTTTCCCTAGACATCAGCATTGATCGCTCCTGCCGATAAGAATCGTCCGCGCCCGTCCATCGTTCCGGCCAGTTAGCACAGGGCAGGGATTCGAAATCGCGGGCACTGTCGCCTGTCCACGTGTTCCGCCTTCCTGTGCACAGCACTAAGTGGCCGTGGAGGGATCCTCCTTCTCGCTTGTCGCCACGATCTTCAACGCGCCGTCCGGCAGCGGACGCTGCAGCGCCTCGGCCTCGTCCCAGGGGGCGCGCATCCAGACGTCATACTCCTCCGCCGTCGTTAGGATCACCGGCATCGCCTTTGGATGCACGCGCTTCACCTCGACATTCGGCTCGCAGGTCAGAAAGCCGAAGACATCTATGGTGATCTCGCCCTCCTTCGCTTTGCGAACGCTGGTCCAGTTCGTCCAGATGCCAGCGAAAGCGACGAGGGGGCGTGACTCGTTGACGGCGAACCAAACCGGCACTTTCTTGCCGTCGATCGTGTCGTACTCGGAAAACGACGTGAGCGGCACAAGGCAGCGATTATATCCGGCCCGAGCCACCGCTTCCAATGGCTGCTGCTGGGGTTGCGGATGTTGGTCGTGCCGCTGTCCGGCTCCATAGGTAACAGCTCCTTGAAGTCCGCCGCTTTGCCCTTGGCTTCGAGCTTCTCGGCTCGCTTCTTCGTTGCGTCCATCAGCACCTTCGACGAAGACGGCATGCCCCAGCGCGCCATGGCGACCTCGCGGCCGTTCGGCGCATTGCGGACGATAGGGGCCGGATAGTCCGGGAAGATGCCGGGCATCGATGGCAGATTGCCGACGTGACTGTTGAGCGCGCCGAACAGGCGACGGATCGCGTCGACGTTTTTCGTCATCGAATAGATGAGGTGATTGCGGTTGCAGCCAAAAGGCTCAGCCTGTGGCAAGGAGTCCGCAAGGGCGGGCGTGCAACAGGAGAATAATATGCAGCACTACGTTGGCCTGGATGTATCCTTAAGTGAGACCGCAATTTGCGTGGTAGATCACGACGGCATCGTCATTCGCGAAGGCAAAGTGGCATCCGAGCCAGAGGCGATTACGGCTTGGCTCATCGAACTGGATATCTCCGTTACGAGGGTCGGCCTTGAGATCGGTGGTCTCGCTCGCTGGCTTTATGCCGAGTTACGCGCAGCCGGTTGGCCAGCGATCTGCATCGACCCGCGACGCCTCAGAGGACTGACGAAGACCATGCCCGTAAAGACGGACCGGAACGACGCCCGCGCCATCGCGCAGGTCATGCGGGTCGGTTGGTACAATATCGTGCACATAAAGAGCGGCGTAAGCCAGGAACTGCGGATGCTTCTCACCAACCGAGAGACGCTTCTGGTCAAGCAAATCGACATCGAAAACGAGATCCGCGGAACTTTGCGCGTTTTTGGCCTCAAACTCGCTGGCCGCATAACCCAGGCGAGCTTCGAGGAGCGCGCCCTCGATCTCGTTGCTGACGAACCTCGGTTAGCGGCAATGCTGCGGCCAATGCTCGCGGCGCGCTCTGCGCTTTCTCAGCAGTACGCCGTGCTCCACAAAATGCTGCTTGAGGTCGTGCGAGTCGAGTCGACCTGTCGGCGATTGATGACCGTTCCCGGCGTCGGCGCGTTGACTGCGGTCACCTATCTCACGACCATCGACGATCCTGCGCGCTTCCAACGGTCGCGTGACGTCGGCGCTCACCTTGGTCGAACACCAAGAAAATATGCGTCCGGAGAGATCGACCGCAACGGCTCCATATCGAAGTGTGGCGACACGCTGCTCAGAACGACATTGTACCAGGCGGCCCTCGCGCTGCTGACGCGGACCCAGCGTTGGTCAACGCTGAAGGCATGGGGAATGGCAGTAGCTAAGCGACGCGGACTACGTCGAGCAGTCGTTGCTGTGGCACGTAAGCTTGCGATCGTCATGCATCGCATTTGGACCGATGGCAGCGAGTTCCGCTGGTCACGCGAGGAAGCGATGGCATAACCACAAGGAGACATTGAGGGCTCCGCTAAACAGCGGAAACGACGTCCCGCGAGGACGAGGTCGACGTGACTGCGCTGCAATCTGTGGGCATCCAGCTCGCCGTAATAGATGGCAGCCGTCGATCTTCGAACCATGAATTGAGGCGACCAAGCGTCGACCTCGGAGACAAGAACGAGCCTCGCGGCCGTTGATTTAAGAAGGCTGACCCATTGTGCTAACAACCGCAATCAGACAAGAGATTGCACACGATCAAGTCTCCGGAGCGGCCTGACGAGGGCGGGATGTCAGTTGCAGAAGCGTGGCGGGCGGCGTCCCGTCTCCGTGATCACTTCCAGCCGGCGCGCCGTCACGTCCGACTTAAGCGTATGGTCAAGCATAGACACAAGCCGATCCCTTCAAAGAGATCGTGAAACTC
>NZ_LGHL01000328.1 GCF_001908205.1 Bradyrhizobium sp. NAS80.1 | reverse complement strand
CGTATCAGCTTCCTGCTATGGCCGGTCTGGCGCACGATCTGCTTGATCGGCGTTCCGCCTTTCGACAGGCCCAAGATAGTTGCGTTGGTCTCTTCGCGGCGGAGATAGCCCTCATACTGGAGGCGCTCGGCCGCGGTGAGCAGTTTGGGATCGATTGTCGTTGCCCCGATCGCGCTGCGGATCTGGCGCATCGATTTGCGAACGGCGTCGAGGAAGGCCCGACTGGCGTTCTCCATCAGATGCCACCGATCCGCGACCTGTACCGCCTGCGGCAGGCCTTTGCCGCAGCTTCGCCATATCCCCCGCCACGGTCACGGGCAATTATCGTGATCGTGGGATGAGCCGCCAGCCAGGCTTGGGCGGTCGCGGGTTCACGATCCGGCAGTAGCGTGACGATCCGGCGCTTTTCGAGGTTGCAGATGATGCTGGCGTATCGGTGATTGCGCCGCCAGGCCCAATCATCGATGCCTATAACCCTGAGCGGGTCGGCTGGCGGGCGGCTGCGGCGTCGGACCACACGCAGGAGCGTGTCTTTGCTCACCGGTAGCATCAGCCGCTTTGCGAAGCCTGCTGCTGGTCGACCGCCAAGCGCCAGGCCGAGGTGGTAGACGATCGAGTCCAGTCTCGCCGTGCGTCGCGCCGATGGAGCCAGCACACCTTCGGCGAAGCGCTCGGCGAAGATTTGGCGCCCGCACAGGACAGCGTCGCAGCGGAAGCGGCGAGCGATCACCAGGAGCTCTACAATCCGCCCCGAGAGCGGAAGATCGGTCACGCGCCGTCGATAGCGGCTATGGACGCGTCGGGAAACCGCTCCGCACGACGGACACAGACCAACACTTCCGGACGCTCGGACCACAACAACGGCCTTACCGTCTTCGTAGTACGCACTCTCTACAACAAACCCACGCGGCACCAGACTGGAGCGCTGGAGTGCTTGCTGCATGGCGCTGATTCTCCCTCAATCAAAACGCCAGACATCCCCCAAACTGCATCAAAAGTGAGTCAGAGCCAAATTTGCAAACGATGACGTAATTGCGGTCGACGCTCGTGGGAGAAAGCTCCGTTATCGTCGAGCTCTCGCAATCAAACGATTCGGAGGAGCTGTCATGAGGCAATACGTCGGGCTAGATGTCTCGCAAAAAGAGAGACTGCCGTGTGCGTGGCCAACGAGACAGGTCAAGCGATTTTTGAAGGAAAGGCCAAGTCTGATCCTGGAGATCTGTCAAGGCTACTTCGTAAACATGCGCCACTGGCGGAACGTATCGGCTTTGAGACGGGCGCAATGGCAAGCTGGCTTTGGCATGAGCTTCGTAGGGTCGAACTCCCCGTCGTTTGCATCGATGCAAGGCATGCACACGCAGCATTGTCGGTCCGCATGAACAAGAGCGATCAGAACGATGCTCGGGGCCTTGCCGAACTCGTAAGGGTCGGCTGGTACCGAGAAGTCAAAATCAAGAGCGAAGAGAGCCAGAAGGTTCGAGCAATCCTCGTTGCGCGATTCCGCCTGGTGTCCATGCGCCGGGATATCGAGAACCAGGTCCGCAGTCTGATCAAGGAATGTGGATTGCTATTCTCCCGCGCCATCGGCCAACAGTTCCGCAACTTGGTCCGTGAGCTGTTCAGCGAAGGCCATCAGCTCCTCGCCGTGATCGAGCCGCTCCTGTCGGTTCATTAGCATATCTGCCAGCAGCAGAGCAAATTAGACGACGAGGTCCGCCGATTGGCGAAGTCTGACGAGACGACGCGTCGCCTGATGACGGTTCCTGGTGTCGGCATGGTCACCGCCTTGACGTTCCGCCATACGATCGATGACCCATCCCGCTTCCGATCGGCCTCGACAGTCGGCGCCTATCTCGGCCTCACACCTCGGCGCAACCAATCTGGTGAAACTGACACTAGTGGCAAAATATCCCGATGGGGCGACAGGCTCCTCCGAACGTACCTGTACGAGGCGGCTACTGTTCTGCTTTATCGAACAAAGAAATGGTCCTCCCTCAAGGCCTGGGGAATGAAGCTCGCGAAGCGCGCCGGCATGAAAAAGGCAAAGGTGGCCATTGCTCGCAAGATCGCTGTAATCCTCCACTGCATATGGGTCGACGGCACGTCGTTCGACTGGGGCCACGCGCCGGCCTAACCTTAGTTTGCAAGTTCCTGGCCCGGTCCGCCGGGCTGGCGATGTCCCGCTGGGACGGTGGTCGTGGTGACCTCGATCAATCGGCTGGTGGCGGCTCGGCCGCACGCCGTTGCAAACGATGAGGCACCCGATCCGGACATCATCATGAGGCGCTTGCGACCTCGGAAAGGACCATGACCCCAGCGACGGGCAGTCAATCGCATCGACATTTAGGTGACAGCCAATCGGCCTATTACTACCACCTAGCTATCGTTCGAGCAGCCGCGCTCGCCCATCTTCGCAATCCCGACCAGCTCCGACGGGGCGAGCGCTACCGTCTTGCCGATTGGCTTCAAAAAAGAATTGACAGCAATCCGCAATTAAAGGGCCGATTGACATTCCGCGTCCATCGAGCCGGCTGCGCTAACGTTGAGGACCGCGAACCGTTCCTGGGATTGCTCCGCATGGTGGTGATTGAGCGTTCTCACCAACAGGCTTATTCGCTAGCGGCAACGGCTTACGAGCAATGGCTCAAGAACTTCAGGATCCTTTACGACCTCAATGCCATGCCGACGCCGCCTAACCTGCCGCTGACCTTCGATGCGGCACTCGAGAGTCAATTGTGCGTCGTGGGAACGCCAGCTTCCGTGCGCGAGCTTCTACTTATCCAGATCGAGAAGGCTGGTGCCAACTACCTGCTTTTTGTCAGCTTGCATTCGGCAATCTGCCACTAGTACCTCTGCACGGTGAATTTGACTGGTTGAGCGCTGGATCAGAGTAGGTCCGGCAGTTGGTTGGGATCAACGAGCAGTTCGATGCTGCGGGGTGTCCTCGGCTGCCTTTGGATGAATCCTGCCCGTTCGAGCGTCAGCACCATCTGATGAACCGATGGCGGGCTGACGCGGAAGTATTCCTGCATGTCGGTCTCGGCCGGGGGACGGCGGTGTAACCGCGTGTACAGGTGGATATAGGCCAGATATTGGCCCTGCTTGGCGGTGAAGGTTTTTCCCGAGCGACTCACGCCGGCCATCCGATTCAGCTGGTGATCCGTGCCTCAACACGAGGAGGCACGGATGAATGTACGCTATCGGGTCGAATTGAGCCAAAGCGAGCGCGCAGAACTCATGCACCTCATGAGCGGCGGCAAGCAGGCGGCGCGCAAGCTCAAGCGAGCCCAGATCCTGCTGGCTGTCGACGCCGGCGTCAGCGACGAGGACATCGCTGCAAGCGTCGGGGTTGGCGGTTCGACGGTCTACCGGACCAAGCGGCGGTTTGTCGAAGGCAACCTAGAGCGAGCGCTGAGCGAAGAACCGCGCCCCGGAGCAGAGCGCAAGCTCACTGGCAAGGAGGAAGCCCTGCTGGTGGCGACCGCCTGCTCGAGCCCGCCCGCGGGGCGTGCGCGTTGGACGCTGGAGCTGTTGGCGGGCGCAATGGTCAAATTGACCGCGCACGGGAGCCTGTCGCGCGAGACGGTGCGCCGCCGCCTGGCCGAGAACGATCTGAAGCCGTGGCGCAAGGACATGTGGTGCATTCCCCAGGTTGACGGCGATTACGTCGCCCGCATGGAGGACGTGCTCGATCTCTATGCCGAGGCACCCGACCCGAAGCACCCGGTGGTCTGCTTCGACGAGAGCCCGATCCAGCTCATCGGCGAGGTGCGCCAGCCAATCCCGGCGAAGCCGGGGCAGCTCGAGCGCTACGACTGCGAGTACCGGCGCAACGGCACCGCCAACCTGTTTGTCTTCCTCGATGTGAACCGCCCCTGGCGTAGAGTGAAGGTCACCGAGCGCCGGGCCGCGGAGGACTTCGCTGCCTGCATGCGCGACCTCACCGACGTTCATTATCCTGCAGCGGAGCGCATTCGCGTGGTGCTCGACAACCTGTCGACCCATTCACCCGGCGCGCTCTACCAGACCTTCCCGGCCGACCAAGCACGACGCATTCTGCGCCGTTTGGAGTTCCACTACGTCCCCAAGCACGCCAGCTGGCTCAACATGGTCGAGATCGAGATTGGCGTTCTGGCTCGCCAATGCCTCGACCGGCGCATCGATAGCTACGCCCGGCTCGTCGCCGAAACCGCGGCCTGGCAGAAGCGGCGCAATGCCGAACGCGCCCGCATCAAATGGATGTTCACAACCGAAAAA
>NZ_LGHL01000327.1 GCF_001908205.1 Bradyrhizobium sp. NAS80.1 | reverse complement strand
AAGACGGGGAAGAATTTCGCGTAAATCGCGCATCGGGACCACTCCTATTTTGCATCGCAAAATATAGTTGTGCATCGCAACATGGCGAGCCTGAGGAACCGAGTCAAGAACCGAGCAGGCAATTTCGCGATCATCGAGGCGACTTGATCGCGGCCAATGTCGCAGATGGGTCATTTTCGACGAATTTGGTGGGGATTGTCGGCTGGTCGACGTCCGCTTTATCCAGTTGGCGACCAAGCTCGCACGGCGGCGCAATATGTCGCGAAGGGCCGATTGTGTTGAAAAACTCGGTTTGCGGTGAGGTCCAATTTTCTAAGCCTTGCTGACGCGTTCTCGCGGCAGAGACGCGGGGGGGCCGCGTCAGTTCGTTCGGATTCAACCAACGAGCTTCCTATTGGTTTGACAGACGATCCGAATGGCAGAGGTGGCGCTTTTCATCTCATCGCGAGAATTTTGCGGCCGCTCAGATTTTGAGTTTTTCAACAAAATCGGCCACAAGCAGACATTCAAGGTTGGTAGCAGTTCAGCACTGAACTGGCATCTACGACGGTCGCCGCGGTCGGCGTCAGCTCTGTTGCAGTGCAAGTTCCAAGGCGCCGTTCGCAAACGCGCTGGCGTAGCGAGCGAGTGTCGCCACATCGATCGCCTCCGGCCAGCGGTCGGCCGCGTTATGATAGACCTCGCTGCTACACACCAGCGTCACGAATCGCCCGCCGCCCTGCTGGACGGGACGAGCTTCTCCCCGAGCTACGGAGTCGTACGGTGTTTTCGCGCTTACAGTCAGCCCTTCCTTTTCCAGTGCTCGGATGATCCATTGTTCAAGCGCCTCGTCGGAGGCGTGGATGAGATTCGGCTGTTGTGGCGCACCAATATCGGAGCCAAAAAAAGATCCACGCCTGTGCGCGCTTCACAAGGTCTCCTCGGCGCCTAAGATAGGCATCAATCCCTAGAAGTCCGAGTTCGTGACCGCTCAAGGCGACGAAGAAGGAGTCGCGCGCCGGCTTGCCGGCCGCCAAGACCCTGATCACTTCCAGCCAACACGCGAGTCGGCTCCCCTGCTCGCTCACGCATTGCCACCAGCCACTACGCGGTGCCATGAAGACGAGCGGCGTCAGCGCCGGGTTGCTGCCCGCAACCTTGACGGTGACGTTTAAGGCTTCTGCGGCCGTCCGGCTTGCGTGGACAACGAGCGTCGCCTCGGCGCGCTGCCGGGCCTGCTCCTTCAGCCACCCGCTTTCGACGCTTGAGACTTGCAGCGTGGGCGGGCCGATCGGCTTCGTGAAGGATCCGGCATTGAGCAGGAAGAGTCCGGGGTGGCTTCCGCGCGTGAGGAGAACCACCGCCTTGTGGCGGCTCTGTCGCGCCTGCGCGACGGGTCCCGCTTGCGCTCTGAACCCCTCCGTGACGCCAAGAGGCTCGGTTTCTGCCAACCCGATCTCGACGTCGCTACCGAGCGATCCGAGCCTGCCGCGCACTCCTTCCCCATCGGTGAAATTAGCGTCGAAGAGTGGCACTCCGTCGATGCGCCGATCCGCAATGCGCAAGTGACACGATTGCGGATCAACCCGGCTTAGCGCGAAGGGCTCGAGCTCAGGCTCGGCGCCTGATTGCTGTACCTGTCTCGCCAGCCAATGCGCCGATGCGTTGTCAACCGCCGTTCCCGTGCGATGATTGCCTTGGGCATCGTAAGCCGCGAGGACGTCTGCGATCCGCTCCTCCAGCGCGATCGACGAGGGCGTCCGATCTCTTCCCAGCAGCAAATTCGGACCGCCGGTCGCGGCCGCGAGCGCCGTCACCAACGTGCCGCCCCCGACCACCAAAAATGCTCTGCGTAACATCTGTCGTCTCCGATCGCGCACCGATCATTCCAGACGACCTAAATGTCACCCCAGGCTACGTCTCGTCGTGTCTGGAGGCAATGTCCGTTCTGGGTCTAGGCTGTGTGAAAACGCCGAGGCGCTTGATGGCGATAGAATAAGTTATTCGTCCACTTCCCTCTTACCGCCCGA
>NZ_LGHL01000326.1 GCF_001908205.1 Bradyrhizobium sp. NAS80.1 | reverse complement strand
CTTGCGCGCCAGCCGGGCCGGCCAGGCCGGGCTGCGGGCCATCACCAGGTGATTGATGCAGTGCATCGACAGCACCAGCGCGGTCGACGGACCGGCTTGGCCGATGATGCCGACGATGCGGGAGGCATCTCTTACGCCGGCGCCGGCGCCGCCGAGTGCGGCCGGCACCGTCAGCGACAGCAGACCGGCCTCCGAGAGCTCCCTGAAGTTCTCAAAGTGAAGCTGCCGTCGCGGTCATGCGCTGCCGCGCGCCCGGAGAAGGTCGCGGCAAGGCTTTGCGCGCGCGCGAAATAATCGGCCGCGGCCGGGACCGCCCTTTCCCGCGCGGCCGGGCTCCCTGAAGACGTCACCATGTGGCATCTAACCCCAAGAGGCCGAGGATCTGGCGGCGCAGATCCGCGAGATAAGGATCGCCGCGATGGCGCGGATAGGGCCAGTCGACCTGGATGTCGGCCTTGACCCGTGCCGGTCGGTCGCTGAAGACGATGACGCGGTTGGCGAGCACCAACGCTTCCTCAGCATCATGCGTCACCAAGAGCGTCGTAAAGCCCTTGCGCTGCCAGAGTGAGACGAGCTCGGCCTGCATGGTAATGCGGGTGAGCGAGTCGGGTTTGCCGAGCAGCTCGTCGAGGATCAGGATTTTTGGATCGTTGACCAGCGCGCGGGCAAGCGCGACGCGTTGCGCCATGCCGCCGGAGAGCTGATGCGGATAAGCATTGCGGAAGGAGGCAAGTCCGACGAGATCGAGCGCGCCATCGACGCGCTGGCGCTGGCTCTTGAGGATACCCTGGGCCTCCAGCCCGAGCGCGACATTGTCCCAGACCGAGCGCCAGGGAAACAGCGTCGGGTCCTGAAACACGACGACGCGCGACGGATGTGGGCGGGTAATGCGGGTCTCGTCTTCGCGCAGCGTTCCGGCCCTGGGCTTGTCGAGGGCTGCGTCCTATTATGATCGCGGACCTCTGACCATTGCGCAGACGAAGATTGCGACCGGCGATCTCCCTGAGCTATCCAAGATCAAGATCGTGGACTGATACGGCGCGAATTGGAAGGACGGCCACGAGTCTTTTGAGTTGGAGCCGAGCTGACTCTGGATCGGCGCTTTCCCTTCCCGGACGTCTTCCAAGGCCCGCACCCCCGTGGCCAAACTCTCGAAGCTGATGAAGCGCTCCGAAGGCTCATTGAGACAGAAGGCTCGCAGCCTTGGAGTTGGGCTGGGCCATCAGCGTTGAACGAAAAGGCCCCGGCGTGCTCACTCGCCGGGGACCTTCTACGCATTCGCGCCATTTCCCGCTTACACCAGTCGGCTCGCGCCCAAGGTGTTGGCGATCGAGCGTCGGCGAAGTAACATGCGCAAGCGAACTCGCATTTTCTAAGGTGAGTCGGCTCCGTGCACGACCATCATCGCCGACTCGCGAGCTCGGTAGCATCAGGGCATCTAGAAAAACCTAGCCTCTACTCACAGCGTTGACGCCGCTGCCACGATTTCGCCTCTGGGCGACCGGCTAATTCATCAGTGTCATGCAGCGATTCGCGTGAGGCATTGGGATGCCCGACTTGACGCGCTGGAACAGGCTAGCTCGCAGGGAGCAGTGAATTGTCATTAAGCTGTTCGGCGGAGGTTCCACGCATGGCGACAGCCTGATTGAGACGGTCAACCTCATGCGGCTGGGTCTCGTCACTAAGAACGGTTTAACCTCGGCCGGCCTTGAGGTCTTCGTCGCTGCTTTCAAAGCGCAACGTGACGCGCGTCAGCGGGAATTGCTGGCGTAAATCGCGCGGCGCTACCAGAACGGCAAGCCGGCTGCAAATCTCTCTACGTACCATGGACAGCGATTGGGCGCGACAGAAACAGGATCGCGTTAAAAGCGCTCGACCTGTCGAAATCCGCGGTGCCCCAAATAAGTGGCGGCAGTCGGCGGGCAATAGCATCGGCAGTGACGCGCGAACGACTGGAGCGCTCCACCCTTGTTCGGCATCCGCCGCCGAACCGGGAGTGGTTCCGGTTGACAGCAAACATGAGACAGGCCAGGTGACGCGTTGTGAGTCCGTCCCAAGTAGAAAAACCCCGGCATGGCTGCAGAGGTTTTCGCATTTCGTGGTTCGGCGTGACGCGGCTGGATCAGAAGTTCATGCCCCCATGCCGCCCATGCCGCCGCAGCCAGGCGTCGGCCCAATGCTTCGACAAACGACTCATATCGCTCGCGTCCTTTCGCCTGGGCTGCTGGTTGTGCCGTGTCAGGCAAAGGCGGAGTCGCCGTGAGCCAAAACCGGACGAACAGGGCTAGCGCCTCGTTCGGAATCGTAACGTGGCGTTCAAGGCGTTCGAACTGGCGGGTCAGACGGTCCAAACGCCGGCTGAGCGCTGCCTCCATTCGCTCCGAATTGTCTGGCGACAGAAACGTCGACAGCGCCGTCTCCACAACGAGCGCCTGAGCCACCCGCTTGCGGCTGGCATAGTCAGCAAGCTGAACAGCGAGGTCCGGCGGCAGACGAAACGTATGCTTGGTGCGCATGCTCTCTGCTCAGAGATCGAGACCGTCACCCGGATCCATTGCGGCTTGACGCGCAACGCTAGAGGCCTGTTTGCGAAGAACGCCGGCGCGCTGGACCTCGTCGTCACCTTCCTCATCGGCAACTGCCCTTTCCGTGCTGCGGTTCATCTCCACCTCTTCGTGCTGGCCGAGCTCCGGTTCTCACCGACGAGCGGAAGTACTTCGTCTCGGAAGCGTCAGTCTATCGGCTGCTGAAGGCGCATGACCTGATCACCAGTCCGGCCTATGTGGTGATCAAGGCCGCGG
>NZ_LGHL01000325.1 GCF_001908205.1 Bradyrhizobium sp. NAS80.1 | reverse complement strand
ATGAAATCGGGATGGGATCCTTGCCCAAGGAAATCATCGAACGCGGAATTCCAAATGGCAAGGTGATCGCAGCAACGACCCCGGTCGATTCGCTCATCGTCGCCGGCGTGTCGAACTGGGGCGGGTACGGGCTCCTTGCTGCCATGGCCTGCACGAAGCCGGCGTTGCGGGATGTTCTCCTGCGCTATTTCGATCGCGATATGGATCGCCGGTTCCTGTCGGCGGCGGTGGAAGCCGGGCAGGCGGTCGATGACAGCCGGGTCGATCATCCGGGGCGACCGCGGATGAGTGTCGACGGCATCCCCTGGGAGCAGCACGCGGCTCTTCTTGAGGAGATCTCCGCCGTAGTGGCGTCCCAACCGCCAACTGGACCGTACTGTTTGCCTCGGGTCTAGGAATCCGGTTGGCGGGCGCCGCTGCAGTCGCCACGGTTCGGCCGGACGTGCCGCCTGTCGTCACCGCGCCCGTGGCATCGAGCCGGCCGATGGCACAAAGCAGGCCGCAATGAACCCGAGCTAAGATCCCATAGGAGATCCGACGATGTCGACATACAACATTCTCATCCTAGGCGCTTCATACGGTTCGTTGCTCGCGTCGAAGATTCTGCTCGGCGGGCATTCGGTGAAACTTGTCTGCCTTCCGGCCGAGGCTGAACTGATCAATTCCGACGGGTTTCGTGTTCGGATTCCGATCCGCGGCCGAAGCGAACCCATCGAGCTCGATTCACGCGAGCTGCCCGGCCGAGTGTCGGCGGCGGGAGCGACGGACGTCGACCCGGGGGCATATGACCTCATCGGACTTGCGATGCAGGAGCCCCAATACGGATCGCCCGGAGTGCGCGAGCTTTTGAATGCGGTCGCGACATCGCGGGTGCCGTGTATGTCGATCATGAACATGCCGCCGTTTCCCTATATGAGGCGCGTTCCTGGGATAGATTGCGAACTGCTTAAGCCCGCTTATACGGCGCCGGAAGTCTGGGACGAATTCGACCCCGCTACCCTGACGCTCTGCAGTCCCGATCCCCAGGCAATAAGGCCGCCGGACGAAAAGGCCAACGTACTGCAGGTGACTCTGCCGACGAACTTCAAGGTCGCCCGCTTTGATGTCGAGAAGGGCAACGAGATCGTGCGGCGGTTGGAGAGGGAGATCGATGCTGCGCGCTTCGATGCTCCCGAGGGCAGGATACAATTGCCGGTGAAGTTGCGGTTCTATGACTCGATCTTCGTACCCTTGGCCAAGTGGGCCATGCTGATGGCCGGGAACTACCGGTGCATCACCGAGGACGGGATGCGGACCGCCCGGGAGGCCGTTCATTCGGATCTGGAAGCGTCGCGCTCCATCTACGATTTCGTGCTCGACGTATGTGTCAAAATTGGTGCCCCGCGTGACGAATTGGTGCCTTTCGAAAAGTACGCGGCGGCGGCGGAGAGCCTGTCGCGTCCCGCCTCTGCCGCCCGCGCCCTGAACAACGGTGCCCCGAATATCGAGCGCGCGGACAAGCTCGTTCAACTTGCCGCGAAGCAGAAGGGCATGAGGCACCCCGCCCTCGATGCTATCGTGGCACTGGTCGATCGAAGGCTGGAAGCCAATCGGAAGATGAAACCCGCGGCAGCATAGCCAGGTAGCCGATCTACGACTGGGTTCGCCGAAGGCCTGTATGCAACAAGTGGCGCGGAACGTCGGCTTGGGGTCATCCTCGACGTTTCTGGCCGGCAAGGCTGCCCATTTCTGCAGCACCCCAATGGCGACCATGGGCGAGCGCGCAGCAAGGAGAACTTGGTCGGCTCCCCGATCGCTACCTCCATCAGCTGCTCATGTAGGCCTTGTACGACAGGAAAGCCCCGATCACGAGAAACACGACGGCTTCCCCCACAATAAGCCCCGTGCTTGGGCTGAGGGTCGCAGCCATTCCAGCGAGCCAGAGCGGAAACAGCATGCGAACTAGGCCGCCGATCAGTAGAAGCCAGCCGAAGATCGTGACAAGAACCGCCCAGTCTGCGGCCCAGTGATTGTGCACGCGCACCACAGCGAGCCCGGCCACGAAGGAAACGACTCCGGAGACCAGCACGACCGCCGGATCGTGCGAGACCGCCTCGACCAGTGCCGACATCGAGCCCAGATTGATGAGCAACGCGGCCGCAATCGCGATCAGGGACGGGCCGATCAGACCCGCGATCGTTTTTGAGTTTGCCATGGGTAGTCTCCCAGCGCAGTGCCGTTGTGCACCGGTCCTGACAAAAAACACACCGCGCGAAGCACCAGTAAGCCGGGCCTGCATCGGTCCGATACCGACCACCAGCGGTCCGGGAACGAGTCGAGAAGAAATGCGCTCCGCCCCAGCATGATAGCCCAAAAGCTCGGCGCCGAGGAGGTGACTACCCGTAGGGAGCAGCCTGTGCAGGATTTCGATCCGACCAATGTCGGCTTAGGGGCAGACTCGGAATAGGTCGAGCTTACCATGCGCGTCCGCTGTGCCGTCAGTAGCTGACCTCGCGATGCGTTCCCGAACGCTGAAATGGATCGGAACGACTTGCCGCGGCGTTAGTTGCGGCAGATATTCCCAAGAACTTGCGGGGTCTCGGAAGGCAAGCGGGAGGACAGCAATGACATGGTGTAACCAAGTGGCGGTGGTTACGGGCGGCGCGCGCGGCATCGGCCGAGGTATCGCGCTTCTTCTGGCGCAGCGGGGCGCCGCGGTGTGCATCAACTATGCGGCGCGCGCGGATGCGGCCGAGCAGGTCGCGTCCGAAATTAGGGGCGAAGGCGGCCGCGCTATAACGGGCGGTGCGGACGTTGCGGACTTTCGCGCTGTCCAGGTGATGATCGAGCAGGCCGAAGCGCAGCTTGGTCCGGTGACCATACTGGTCAACAATGCCGGGGTGTCCCATCAGGCAACACTCGACACATTCGATTACGAACAGTTCGATCGCATGCGTCGCGTCAACGCGGATGGCATTATTCACGCGACCCGCGCTGCGATGGTAGGCATGCGCGCCCGCCGCTATGGCCGGATTGTCAATGTGGCCTCGATAGCCGCAATCGGCACGGCGCTGCCCGGCAATGCGTTCTACGCCGCGACAAAAGCGGAGGCCGCGATATTGACGCGGCGTTTCGCCATGGAGCTGGGCCCTGATGGGGTCACCGTGAACGCGGTGGCGCCAGGATTCGTCTGCACGGACATGACGCAGGGAAAGCGCAGCGCCAGCGAGTGGGACGCGATCGAGAAGAGTCTGGCCGAGCGGACAATGATGAGGCGCATCGGGCAGCCCGCGGATATCGCCAACGCCGTGGCTTTCCTTGCTGCTCCGGAGGCGGGTTGGGTGACAGCCCAGATGTTGGTAGTGGATGGTGGAAGAATGGACTACATCGGGCACGGCTAGGGCCGAGCCCATAAAGGCCCGAAGAAGCCAAAGAAGCAGACCGGTCAGAAGGAAATGCTGCTGCCGATTGCCGGCAAGAAGCCGGCGAAGGAGCCCGCAGCCAAGAAGACGGCGACCAAGCCGCAGCGCAAGTCGGCCTAATATCCGCGGAACGCGAGCCGGTGCCGTCGCGGCTCAGCCAAGCAGTCGGCTTCGCCGGAACGCGAATCCGTTCGGAATGAATTCCCTCGCCACCGCGAGGGCGCTACTCTCGCAGCTTTCCAGCGCGATCTTCTGGGCGAGCATGACGTCACCAATCGGTAGTTCGCCCAGCGTCCGGAAACACAGGCCGACCTTCGGACGGCCTTTTTCGTCGATCTCGCAGACGTTCGTCACGGTGCCGGCAAAGATCCTGTACTGCTTGCCGGTCTCGCCACCGACGACCTCGAAATATCCTTTCTTCGCGAACTGCACCTGCTGGGTCGGCGACAGCCAGTCCCGCAAAAGCAGCAAGGACCGGCCTTCCGGAGTTCTCTCGACGCCATGTCTGATGAAGAGAGCTTTTATGGCTCTCATACACGAGCGTTCACCCGGCCCAGACGGCATAAAGCGCAACATGGCGCGGCCGATCATCCGCCGACTAGCCTGGGAAAGAACACGGTTTCTTCGGCGTTCGGGTCGAACGATCGGATTTGCGAGACCTGACCCAGACCGGTCCGGACAGCGGCGGTGAAGCCGACCTTCGTCAGCTCGTAGAAGCGCTGCTCCGCGTTCGCCAGTTGTTGTGCGTCGTTCGGGTCGAAAGGGTGACGGCTGTCGCCGGTGCGGTCCATCAGGATCTGGATTGCCATAATCGTTCTCCTCGGATTGCTGATGGCCAAGGACCTCGGTTCAGTATCCGGCCGAAGTCGCGCAGTTTCAAGGGAAGAAAATTGCGTCTTGAACGTCGGACCTGATCGGTCCCAAAGAGGGCCAGCGGGCAGAAGGAAATGCTGCTGCCGATCGACGGCAAGCAACCCAAGGAAGCGAAGACGGCAGCGAAGCCGCAGCGCAAATCTGCGTAGACCACGCGTTCAGCGGTAGTCGGCCAATGTCGGTTGTCTCCCAGCGAGTGGCCAAAGAGTGGACATGCTGTGAGGTCGAGCCGGCACAAAACCGGCGGGCTTGGCGGACTAGAGTCATTTCCGACCTGCCCCTGAAAACGGACATGGTGAGAGCGCCGGATTAGATCGGTACGGGCCAGATTCGGACTTCAGCCGCTCACTCGATCACCTCGTCGGCGAGCGCGAGGAGGTTGTCCGGGATATTCAGGCCGAGCGCCCCGATGCCCGCCAGGCAGCGTCCCAATGCAGGCGACAAGAGCCTAGGACACCGCTACCATCGTAGTCGAAAGGCATTGGGCACACATGGGTGAGCACAAAGAGGCCGTAGTCGTCGGAGCGCTCGGAGTGATCGGGCGCTACGTTGTCGAGCGGCTGCTCAGGCAGGACGACTGGTCCGTCGTCGGTCTGTCGCGCCGTGCGGCCGGCGCCGTGCCCCGCTACCGCCACATCAGTGTCGATCTACTAGACCGTGAGGACGCGGCGGCGAAGCTCGCCGACCTGACGGAAGCTACGCACGTCTTCTACGCGGCGTTTCAGCCTGCGGCGGGCGCCGCCGCAGGCTATGCATCGAACGTCGCTCCAAACCGCGACATGCTGGTTAACGCCGTGACCGCGATCGACAGCGCGTCGTCCGCGCTGCGCCGCGTGGTGCTGGTCACCGGCACAAAATACTATGGCTCACACCTCGGGCCGTTCAAAACACCGGCACGAGAGAGTGACCCGCGCCACATGGGTCCCAACTATTATTTCGAGCAGATCGACTGGCTCGCCGCCTTCCAGCGCGGCAAGCGCTGGGACTGGGTGGAGCTGCGGCCGCAGACCTTATGCGGCTTTGCGCCGGGCACGCCGATGAGTCTGGCGCCGGCGATCGCAGTCTACGCCGCGATCAGCAAAGAGCTTGGGTTGCCGCTCCGCTTCCCGGGAAAGCCTGGCGCCTACACATCGATCTACCAGGTCACTGAATCCGCGCACTTCGCCAACGCGGCGCTCTGGGCGGCGAGCACGCCTCGCTGCGGGCTCGAAGCTTTCAACATCACCAACGGTGACTATTTCCGCTGGACGAATCTGTGGCCGAAGCTCGCGGCCGCTTTCGATATGCCAGCCGGCGACGTGCAGACGATAAGCCTTACCGCACACATGATAGACAAAGCACCACTCTGGCGCGTCATGACAGAGAAACATGGGCTGAAGCCCTACGCCTACGATAAGCTGGTGGCCTGGCCCTTTGCCGATTACGTCTTCAATTGCGACTGGGACGTGGTGTCGGACGTTACTAAATCGCGCCGCTTCGGCTTCCACGATGTGGTCGATAGCGAAGAGATGTTCGTGCGGCTCATGCGCGAGTTCCGCGCGGAGCGGATCGTTCCCTGAAACGCATCGGCGCCGCGAGAATGATCATCTGCAAGACGCCCGCTCTGGGTCAAAAGCGCTGTTCGAGCGGTCGGCCTACCGTTTCCGCTTTACCCCCGGAAGCTGACAGTTTGAAAGCCGCGATGGACTTCGCATTTGGGCTAAAAGGCGAACTCACCGAAACAGCCGGTTCCCCACGCCAGATCAGGCCGATCTGTCAGCTGCTTTCGAATACTTCACGGCGAACGGGTTTGGGCGGCCTAATCAGGCCTGGCGCTGCGGCCGATAGTGCAGTCGACGTCGGCAACCGCCCCGTAGAGGTGCTGCCGCGAGAGCCAATGAATGTCGTCCATGCGTTGCACGACTCCTACTACAACCGGCACGTGGTGGCGTCGCGCAAGCTGCTCAAGCGAGAAAACGGACCACCAGGCGCGAAAAACGACTCGCGTCCAAGCGCGCGCGTCCCAGCCGAGCAGGAGGACATCGGGCGCATACCTGCGCACCGCACGATTCAGGTTCCACGGGTACATGACGATGATGCCCAGGCGCACCGGTCGCGCACCCTCCCACGGAAAGGATCTTGCGACGGCGGCAAAGGCAAATACGACTGACCGACGGGCCACGTTGCTGGCAACCAGCCTCTCGATGACTCTAGAGACAAGTCCCGCCTCCTTCACCTCCACAAACAGTTCAAGGTCAGTTGGTGAAAGAAGTGACAGTGCCGCATCGAGGGTAAGCGCATTCTCGACATGACGCGGCGGGTCGTGTGACACCACCAATGTGTTGGAATCCGCTGCAAGGCAGACGTCGAATTCGACACCAGATATTCTGCCGTCACGGGCAGCACGTGCGAACGCGGCCAGCGAGTTTTCACCCGGACCCGCGGACCATCCACGATGCGCAATAAGCTTCATGTCGAGGTACGTAAAGCCAAGCTGCGCGCGCCATGCAATCTCCCCGTAGAGAGAAATGTCAACCCGGCCCACGAAGTTGACCCCTGATCAGCGTAGGGCCGAAAGGCGACGTCACCGAATCAGCCGGTTTGGGTCGATTCCGTTGAAAAAGGCGGCAGTAGTCCGATGTATTGGCGCCAGCACCGATGCGGCCGAACGGCTGTATCGGCCTTTTATGCGGGCTTGAGGGGTTGCATCGGGATCAGCTTGGCCATCTTGCGAAGGTTCTGGGCGGTGGCTGCGAGAGTGAACTCGTCGCGCGCCGTTTGGGCTTCGTAGGCGAAGAAGGCCTGGCCGCCGTGCGCCCCTGTCCAGCGCGCCGCCGGATCGGAGGGCGACACGAACTTCGGCGTGACCTCGGTCGCTGCTCCGAAGGCGGCATCGTCGAGGACGGCCAGATACTCATCGATCGCCCGGCCGAAGACTTCCGGAGAAAGTCCCTTGTCGCCTTCGATCCCCTTCTGCCGGTTGGCATCCGCCTTGATCAGGCTCGCATCGACTGCAAATCCGTCCCCACCGACCAGCCGCTCCCGGATGCAGCGGCGCAAGACGCTCTCGAACACTCTCCCGGAAGCGGCCATGCCTGTTCTTGGAGAACGTCGAGTGATCCGGCACCGCCCCATCCAGGGCCGAGCCGACAGAACCACCGGTAGGCTAAATTGAGATGAACCTCATCGCACAGACGCCGTTCCGATCGAATGCCGAAGCAGTAACTGATCAGGAGCATCCGGATCATCAGTTCGGGATCGATCGAAGGCCGGCCGATGCTACTGTAGAAAGGCGCCAGGTCCTGTCTGATCTCTTGCAGATCGACGAACCTGTCGACCGACCTCAGCAGGTGGCCGGCGGGAATACCAGGACCTGAATCTGCTACCCGAGGTTTTTAGCCGGGATTTGTCTCGGCTTTTTTTATGAGCCCTCCATGGCTAAGATCATTGATCCCAGACTATTCAGCCAACAGTTCGGGGTGCCAAAGACAGATATCGATAAGGCCGGTTTTCTGGACCCGCTCCTGAACGCCGACACCAAGCTGTTCATTGACCCCCTCCTGCTGCGGAAGAGCGGCAACGCGACGCTCCGTACCAAGGGCGTCGGCGCCTTCCGCAAGCGGACCTCCGACATCGTGAACCTGTTAATGGTGACGCCCACGAATAGCGGGCCCGCCTGGACGGCCGCCCTGCGGCTTCTGGACCTTCAGGAGCGCCGGGAGACCCGTCTTGGATATGGGGGAGCGGGAAGGCTCAGCAGGGCCTGTAGGTGCTGTTCGACCTTGGACCGGAGCTCGGGATTGAAGCGCACCGCTTTCAGTGCATTCTGGTAAGAGGCGATGTAGGTCAGCGTGTCGCCGAGGCCCATGGAAGCATGCAGCGTCGTCACGAACTGGGTGACCTGTGCGAGGTCGGAGTCATCGCTTCCACCCGCTCCAACCGCCAAATCGCCGATCAGGAGGCTTTCCGCTGCGCGCCCTGCGAGCATGACGACGGCCCGTCGTTCGATCGAAACGCGTTTTGGCAGGTCGTCCGTTTTCCACTGGATCCGCGTCTCTCCAGCCGACGTGCCAATCCTTCCGATAATGCATCGCTTGAGCACTCCGCAAGAAAGAACGATCGAAGTCACGGCATGCGCACCTTCGTAAATACATATGCGGTGGAGTGCGGCTGGTGCGATGTCCTCGACCGTCGCGGTGGCCCGAATGAGGTCTTTGAGCTCTAGTGCCCCCAGCGTAGCGGGCGATCCGGCGTGCTCCGCGCACCGCCATCATGATCTCTGCGCCGGTTGATCCAGCGCACTGGGCGCTCGGGCCGAGGGTGCGGGCCCGGCGCGCACCACTTCTGGGGGAAATGAAGCGGCGCGACTTCTCCCAGTCGCGACCAGTTTTCGCCCTGTGATCGATGACGCTGCGATCAGCTTTCTTAGATTGAAAATACACTTCAGTTGCAAAGTGTTAGCCAGTTCATAATTCTCGTCGCGCCTGCCGGCTTACGCTTTTTGAGACAACCGCTCGGGAGGCAACGATGACAGCCGCGGCCTACCGAAGTTGATTTTCACGAATCCGGGCGCATATTCACGAGGTATGCCCCACTTGGATACTTGTCAGGGGATCCTGCGGCGGCTGATCGCCAAGGGAGACCCAAACGCAATTCCACTGGCTGAGAGGGCCATCAAC
>NZ_LGHL01000324.1 GCF_001908205.1 Bradyrhizobium sp. NAS80.1 | reverse complement strand
TCCAGGTCCTTGTCATAAGCAATCCGAGGAGGGCGATCATGGCAATCCAGATCGTGATGGACCGCACCGGCGACAGCCGTCACCCTTTCAATCCGAGCGACGCAAAGGAACTGGCGAAGGCGGAGAAGCGCTTCAACAAGCTGACGAACGCCGGATTTACCGCTGCGGTCCGCGCCGGTCCTGGTCAAGTCTCGCAGATCAGGTCGTTCGACCCGAACGCGGAAGAGACCGTATTCTTTCCAAGGCTGGTCGGCGGTTAATCGGCCGCGCCATGGTGCGCCTTACGCCGTCTCGCCCGGGTGAACGCTCGCGCAAGAGAGCCATAAGGGCTCTCTTTGTCAGGCATGGTGTGGATAGAACTCCGGAAGGCCGGTCGTTGCAGCTTCTGCGCCACTGGCTGTCGCCGGCGCAACGGGCGCAGTTTGCGCAAGAAGGCTATTTCGAGGTCGTCGGCTGCGACACCGGCAGGCAGTACAGGATCTATCCTGGCGCCGCGACGAATGTCTGCGAGATCGACGACAACGGCCGCCCGAAGGTCGGGCTGTGCTTCCTCCCGCTGGGCGAGCTGCCTATCGGAGACATTATGCTCTCCCAGAAAATTGCGCTGGAACGCTGCGAGAGCCACGCGCTCGCGGTGGCCAGAAGATTCGCTCCGACCGGTTTCTCATTCCGGCGAAGCCGGCTTATTCGCTGAGGCGCGAAAGCGCACGCGCGGCGGACATGAATTTTTAAAAATGCAGATTCTGCAAGTGGTGTCGAGGTCGGCGAACCGGCTTTGGAAACCGTGCACCGGCGGGCCGTCTCGGCATATATTTGGAGCACAAGGAGGTGCGATATGGCGGCAACAGCTACACAAGTCGTTCTCGATACGCAGGCGGCGGAATTTCGGCTTCCGGCCACCGACGGCAAGGCTTACGCACTGGACGACGTTGCGGGCGAAAAAGGCACGGTCGTCGTCTTCATCTGCAACCATTGCCCATACGTTAAAGCGGTGATCGACCGCATGGTTGCGGACGCCCGCGTGCTCATTTCGGAGGGCGTCGGCTTTGCAGCGATTTGCTCGAATGATGCTGCGACCTACCCCGAAGACTCGTTTGAGAATATGAAGCGTTTCGCGAAGGCTCATGATTTCCCGTTTCCCTATCTTCACGATGAGACCCAGACAGTCGCACGGGCGTATGGGGCGGTCTGTACGCCGGACTTCTTCGGTTACAATGCCGACCGCAAGCTCAAGTATCGTGGCCGGCTCGACGAAGGCCGCACAACTCCGCCTCGCGCGGGAGTGCCGCGAGAGCTTGTCGAGGCCATGCGTGCGATTGCGACCACCGGTGTGGCGCCGGCCGACCAAAAGGCGTCTATCGGCTGCTCGATCAAATGGAAGGACGCATAAGGCCGAGCCGTTGTCCTGGCCTCCCACCCGCGGGATCTGAAGAGCACCCGCTCTCTAGGTTGAACCGACCTCGACCGCGCGAGCGGCCAGGACCGTCCATCGTTAGGCCAATGCGCAGTCTGGTTTCCCTTGAACTGCCGACCGACTCGGCAGATACCACCGCGTGGTGGCTATGGCGTAAGCTGGAAGTGCCATTGTCATCACACCAACAGCAAACGGCGCTTTCGCCTTGGAGAGGTCCAGCGATGCCCGCAGATCATGAAACACGCCCCTTGGGTCGAACGGGCATCCGTGTGCTGCCCTTGGGCATCGGCACGAACAAGTGGCGGCGTGCCGATCGCGGGGCCGTGTTGGAAACGTACAGGATCATTCATGATGCCGGCCCATGCATGATCGATACGGCCGAGATCTATTTCTCGGAGCGCGTCGTGGGTGATTGCTTGCGCGCCGGTCCCGTCGGCACGGTGATAGCATCGAAGTTCCTTCCCTTTCCGGGCCGAACCTCTCCGCGCCGCCTGATAAGCGCGCTTGACGGTTCGCTCGCGCGCCTGGGCCTCAAGACAATCGATCTCTACTACGTCCATTATCCGCTGCCGTTGATCGATGTGCGAGTGTTCGCCGATGGCCTCGTCGAAGCGGTGAAGTCCGGCAAGGCACGCGCGGTCGGCGTGGCAAATTTCAGTACGGAGCAGATGCGCCGCGTGGCCGATCACCTCGCAAGGGCAGGCGTTCGGCTCGCAGCCAATCAGGTCAACTACAGCCTGCTCCGACGAGCAGCGGAAACAAATGGGGTGCTCGCAGCCTGCCGTGAGCTCGATGTGGCGCTGGTCGCGTATTTTCCCCTTGCGTCCGGCCGCCTCACGCAGCCGTCGGACGGCATGGACGCGAAAGCGCTGCTAACGTGTCTCACCGAGATTGCCCGCGCGCACGATGCCAGCATCAGCCAGGTCGCCTTAAACTGGCTGTTGGCGCGCGACAGTCACGTGATCCCCATCCCGGGCGCGACCAAGCCTGATCATGCCAGGGTCAATCTCAATGCACTGAGTTGGCGGTTGAGTGGGACTGAGTTTGACGCGATCGACCGAGCCTCAGCACATGGCGGATGATTCCGGCGCCCATCAAAACCCCTGGCCAGAATGCCCGTTCGTCCACTCCATTATTTTGGAATAACCGATGACGTCAGTGGTGGCGTTGTAGGCCGTGAACCCATAAGCGCGCCGGGCGGACGGCTTGCCAGAGTCCGCCGTGCCCCCAATAGCCGACGTACTGTTGCATAGCAGCGAAACGACGCGATGGGCCACAAGCCGAAATCGAGCACCGTATTATGAGCGGGAAATAGAGTACTTCAGTTCTGGATTCGTCATGCTTGAGTTTGTCCCGTGCGTCCACTTCTTCTGCAAGGAAGAATGCATGGCCGGGATAGGCCCGGCCATGACGGCCGCTACCAGCAAGGTTGAGCTACGCTGAAACACTTGCTCCTTGAAGTCATTGGTCACGTATCCGGTCTCAGCGATGCGCAGCTTGAACAAATTGAGCGGTCGTTGCCGGCAAGGTGCGGACCCCGCATCGTCTTCACCCTATATTCGCAGTCACGGCGAGGGCGAGGCGGCCGTGCAAGCCACATTCCCTGGCGCAGCCGTTATCCGCTCTGCGGTAATGTTCGCGCGAGACGACGTCTTTCTCACGACAATTCTTGGGTTCGAGGTCGATCAACGCGCGGCGGCGTCAAACTCAAGAACGGCCAGCCACTCTCTTAGATGAACGGGCGACAACCGCAGGTTCAGCCTTCCTTCAAAGCGCGCGATGTAGAACGCGATCACCACATGGAGGGGACAATGGTTTCGCTCAAGAAAGCTCTTTCAAGCAGCGTCGCCGCGCTTGCCGTCGCCGCAACGCTGTTCACCGGATCCGCACCAGCTCAAGCACATGACGGCCGCAACGCGGCGCTTATCGGCGGTTTGGTCGTCGGGGCTCTCGTCGGCGGCGCACTGGCGTCGGAAGCGCAAGGTTACGAGTCCTATCCGTCCTACAGCTATCCAGCCCCTCGTCGCTACTACAGCGGATATTCGACGTACAGCCGCGACTACAGCGGCTATGATGATGGCTATTACGCGCCCCAACATCGATATCGCCATTGCGACCACGATTACCGCAGCGTTTCGGGTTGGGACGACGACGAGGACTAATCCGCCAGCGCGGAAGAAGGCCCGCCGGATCAACAGAGGGTGCTGCAAAAGCAGCGCCCCGACCGCCGGCGGGCCTTTGTGTTGGCCCGATCAGCATGACAGCCGGCCACGCGGTGGTGGTCGTGATAGCACCCTCTTACGGCCCGAACGCGGCCACGATGGTTCGTCATTCCACCAGGTCAGTCGCTGGGACCATCTTCTTCATCACAATTAACGCAAAGAGGCTCACGCGCGTGAATATTCCAAAGATTTCTGCGGCTAGTATCTTAGCCATTTGTATTTCGCTCGCGGGCTGCGCACAAACTCAACAGCAGCAACGGGCCGCGACCGGCGCCGCCGTGGGCGCTGTCGGTGGAGCGCTCGTTGGTCAAGCTATCGGCCGGAATGCGGGTAGCACCATTCTTGGTGCTGGTGCCGGCGCCCTGCTTGGCGCGGCCGTAGCCGACTCTACCAACCCACCACCGTCTGGGCGGGAAATGTGCCGCTACCGCGCTCCCGACGGCAGGATCTATGTCGCTGAATGCGACGAGCGCTATTACCAAGGCCGGTACTGACACCGGTCGGCAAGGCGTCCCCAGCCACGGCGGCGCCTCCCGCGCCACACTGCGCCCATGAATGCAGCCATGGAGACTCCGATGGGAAAGCCGATTGCCATTCTACTCTCTTCCGCGGCGTTCGCCGCCCTAGCCGCGAGTAGTGCCGACGCCATGCCGATCTCGCGCTCGACCGCACCAACGTTGAACGTCGAGCAGGTTCGCTGGGTGTGCAACGAATGGGGGCGCTGCTGGCACCAGCGGGACTATTACCGTCCCTACGGCTACTATCGACGCTATGATGATGGCGACGAGTGGCGAGAGCGTTATCGGTACCGCTATAACTATGGCTACGGTCCACGTTGGGGCGGTTACGGTTGGCGCCGCGGTTTGGAGGATGACAAAGAGCAATGAGCCGCGATCAGCGTGCGGCGTCGAGAGCATCGCGATCCACGCGCATCCTCGCTTCATCGCTAGAAGTCACGCGCTGTTCGATAGGTAAAGCTGGGGCATAAGGTTCCCATGTAAGCTTGCTGTCAGGATATGAATCGCAATCTCGAATAAGATCGTTCGAGCTTTGACGCATTCGCACCAAAGACCAGACTGCGTCTTACTTTCAACACGCCATCCGATTTCTACTTTTTCCCGATCCGGGACGGCTGCTGAATCGTTGGCAGCCGATCAAAGAGAGAAAGGGTGGATCAAATGAAAAAGGTGTTCGTAATCGCGGCTGCGTTCGTCGCTGTCACTTCGGCGGCCCATGCGCGTGGACCGGGCGGCAGCTTTGGCGGAGGCGCCTCCAGCTTCTCGCCGGGCCATCCGTTCCAGAGCAGCGGCCCCGTCACGGGCACGACCGGCGCTTCAGGCTATTCCCCCGGCCATCAGATGCAGTCCAATGGACCCGTAACCGGATCCCCGGGAGCCTCAGGCTACGCGCCCGGTAAGCTCAAGCGCTAAAAGCATAAAGGACACGCGCAAGAGGCCGCCTCAGTTGGCGGCCTCTTTTCGTTTTTGGGGACGATCAGCGCGCGGCTACAGCACGCCGGTTTCCCGCAGGCATGGCGTATGGTTCTTGTTGATGCAGGCCGTCTCGGCGCGCCACTTTTCCAGTCCGCGCCATGCCACAACCGCACCGGTGACGGCCGCACCTCCAGTCGATCGACCCAAGCACTTTGATGAACTCACCGACATCCGTCCACGTCGAATGGAGCGGGCCTCACAGGCCTAACCAAGTGATGATTAGCAGTACGAGGCCCGCAGCGCTGGCCGTTCCGGCGTAACGATCAAGGTTCATGGGGGAGCGATAGCGTTGATCGAAAGAGAGCCCCAGCCAAGGGAGCTGGGCCGGGGCTTAAAGGTCCCAGCGCGCGACCGGGAGAGGAGTCGCGCACCGTCGGAGCATATCTGAGTCGATGCTGTCTTGTTTTCGTGGAAGCGCTGTGGTCCACAGGAAAGACCGGCCGCTAGCTCCACTCTGCGGCGAGCTTCGCGATCTGCTCATGGTCGAGCAGCGACGGCTGAGCTTCCCTGAATATCGTGGCGTCCAAGCCGTGTAGCTTCTGGGCCACGACCCGCTGAACAGCGGTTCGAAGCGTCATTTGGCCCTGCCCGTACAATGTGACGATCTCCTCAGGATCGAAGGTCGTTTTGCTCCTGCGCTTGTCTTTGATGCTGCAGGGTCGTGCAAGGTGGTGCGGCTGTTGTCGGCAAGCATTACCCGCAAATTAGGGGTCGTCTCGTTTCGAAATCGTCGTGGGGCCGTTCTGCAAAACGAACGAGCGGCCGAGGTTGGCGGCTCGTCGACAACGGGAAACTGTCCGTATCGACCCCCCGGTGTCTGAAGTTGAATTTCGCGAATCCGGGCGCATATTCACGGTATGCCCCACTTGGATACTTGTCAGGGGATCCTGCGGCGGCTGATCGCCAAGGGAGACCCAAACGCAATTCCACTGGCTGAGAGGGCCATCAACGAGTACCTGGAAGTTA
>NZ_LGHL01000323.1 GCF_001908205.1 Bradyrhizobium sp. NAS80.1 | reverse complement strand
GCATCAGCGCAGCTTTACAAATGTATGCCGAGGTGAAACGGGAGGCTGGCTACCTACTCGCGGATCACGGCCAAGTGTCATCGAAAGATTTTCAGCGACTAGCTGATAGGTATGACATGGCAAGCGACGTCGGGGCCGGTGTTCCAGAGAAGGATTTCTTACGCCTCAAGCGGAAGCACAAGATGAAGGTCGCATTGAGCAAGCTGCTGGACGAAAGGCCCGGATCAGCTTTATGGTTAACCAGAATTAAACTCATGATACGCGACAATTTCAAATGACTTTCGGCGCATCCATCGACGATCTGTTCGGCTACTACAGCCTTGCGAAGTCATGGATTGAGCGCTCTCGTTTCGCAAGCGAGCTTCATTGGCAAGGTTCGCTTAGCGCAATGGATTTTTCTGAGCCCGACTTCTTGCGCGAATATGCGTGGATAGTGCTAAATTCTGGCTTTCGCGAAGCGGTGGTCAGGAAGCACTTCGATTATATCTCGCTCTGCTATTGCGATTGGCAATCCGCCCGGGAAATAGTTGAGTCCGGGGAAGCGTGCATCACGACCGCTTCGGCCGTATTCGGAAACATCAAGAAGCTACGTGCTATTGCATATACGGCCAGCATTCTGGATCGTATGGGATTCTGCGAATTCAAGAACACTCTCATCAATGACTTCGGATTCAGTCAGACGTTGCCGTTTGTTGGTCCGGTGACAGCGCATCATCTCGCAAAGAATCTGGGATTCGATGTCGCGAAGCCTGATCGACATCTCGTTCGACTTGCGATGCGGTTTGGCTACAAAACCGTTCATGAGATGTGCTCCGCAATATCGCGCCGCACCGGCGATAGCTTGGGTGTCACAGATCTCGTCTTGTGGCGATTCGAGGAGCCGTCGAGGGTAGATCCCACGCTCCGAGCGGGCGGAGCATCCTAGCTGCGGGTCTATCAATCGATGCCTGCGAGCTTCCGCGCGCTCTTCCCCAGCTCTGCTATACTTACCTCGGGAGCATCGCCGGGAGGGGCATCCCGCGGAGCACAAGCACAAGACCGCCCCCAAATCCGAGCCGAAAACCTCGTCATCTGCTGCGACGGCACCGGTAAAGAACGCCGCTCGCGCGTTAACCGTTCGTTAACCAACGCAGCCTAGCCTGCTGTCATTGCCCAGCCATCATCAGTCCGAAATGCCTCCCCGGTTCGTTCCAGGAGACAGCCGATGTCAGTTGCGTCACTGAGTTATGCTGATCTAGGTGCCCGCCTCAACATCTCGCGCGAGGCCGCCCGCTCCCTTGCCAGACGACGCCGGTTGCCGCGCTCGCGTTCGGATGATGGCAAGGCCCTGGTGAGCGTTGATCTCTCCGAATTCCGGCACATGCCCCGCCCACGAATTGGTCGCCAGGCAGACCCTGTCGCCGTCTCCGAGGCAAAGATGGAGGCGTTGGAGATCGAGGCCTGCAAGGCGGAGATCGCGCGGCTCGAAGCCGCGGCAGCCGGCTACAGGGCAGATTTCGAGCGCGAGCGCGAGCGTGCCGATCGCCTGGCTGTCGAGCTGCAGCAGGTGGCCGCCGAGACGGCGGCGGTCAATGAACGTGCGGCACGCCTGGCGATCGAGACATTAGAGATCGAGGCCAGCAAGGCGGAGACCGCGCGGCTCGAAGCCGTGGCAGCCGGCTACAGGGTCGTTTTCGAGCGCGAGCGCGAGCGTGCCGATGGCCTGGCTGTCGAGCTGCAGCAGGCGGCCGCCGAGACGGCGGCCGTCAATGGGCGGGCGGCACGACTGGAAGATGAAGTGGAGGCCCTGCGGAGCGGCGGAGCTGACGGCTCGATCGCGGGGCAAGCCGCGCATCGATTGGGACGCCTGGCCGCTTCCATCGTGGAAGCAGACCGCGCGGCGCGCAGGTAATACTCGGACCTTTCTCCATCCCCGGCTTGCCGGAGCAACCGCGAGGAAAGAATGACAGACATCACCGGTATCAGCGAGATGAAGGCGCGCATTGTCGTGATCGGGGTCGGCGGCGCCGGCGGCAATGCCGTCAACAACATGATCATGGCCGGGCTGCAAGGGGTCGACTTCGTCGTCGCCAATACCGACGCGCAGGCGCTTGCCATGTCGAGGGCCGAGCACATCATCCAGCTCGGCGCCGGGGTGACCGAAGGCCTTGGCGCCGGCTCACAGCCCGAGGTGGGACGCGCCGCAGCCGAAGAGACGATCGACAAGATCCGCGAACATCTGGCCGGCGCGCACATGGTGTTCGTCACGGCCGGCATGGGCGGCGGTACCGGCACCGGGGCTGCACCCGTTATCGCCAGGACCGCGCGCGAGCTTGGCATTCTCACGATCGGCGTGGTCACCAAGCCCTTTTTCTTCGAGGGCCAGCGCCGCATGCGCTTTGCCGAAGCCGGCATCGAGGAGTTGCTGAAGGCGGTCGACACCCTCTTGATCATCCCGAACCAGAACCTGTTCCGGGTGGCCAGCGAGAAGACCACGTTCGCCGATGCCTTTGCCCTTGCCGACCGGGTGCTTTATTCGGGCGTGGCCTGCATCAGCGACCTCATCGTCAAGGAAGGCCTCATCAATCTCGATTTCGCCGACGTTCTCTCGGTCATGCAGGAAGGGGGCAAGGCGATGATGGGACGGGGCGAGGCTTCCGGCGAGAAGCGCGTGCTCGCCGCCGCCGTGGCCGCGATTTCCAATCCGTTGATCGAGAACCCGTCGATCAAGCGCGCCAGCGGCCTCATCATCTCCATCACCGGCGGCAGGGATCTCATGCTGTTCGAGGTCGACGAAGCCGCGACCCGGATTCGCGACGAGGCTGATCCGGACGCCAACATCATCGTCGGCGCGTCCTTTGACGAAAGCCTTGACGGTATCGTCCGCGTCTCGGTGGTGGCGACCGGGATCGATAATGTTGACCCGGCGCAGCTGGCGCAACCGGCGGAAAGCCCGCTGACGCAGCTCGCCGGCCGCTTGCGCGACGGCAGCCGCCGCATCGCCGATCGCATCGAGCGCGGTGCCCCCCTTCCGCAAGTGCAAAGCCCGCCGCTCCGCCCGGAGCCGGGCCACGGCGCGCAGCAACCGGCAAGGCCGCATCAGGAATATGCGCGCCAAGCGGCGCCCCAGCCGCTCGACGCTTACGGCCGCCCCTCTCCGCGCCATGCGACCGACGAAGATCTGCTCGATATCCCGGCCTTCCTGCGCCGCACGGCGAGGTGAACGCCAGCTGAGGGGGCATAAGAACCAGCGTTACTTGCTTGGCGACCGACGAGCCCAACAACAGGTCGTCATCCCGGGGCGCGCGAAGCGCGAGCTACGATGCGCAATTGCGCATCTGAGGATCCATAACCACCATCGGGAGTATGGATTCCGGGCTCGCTCCAAGAGGCGCGCCCCGGAAT
>NZ_LGHL01000322.1 GCF_001908205.1 Bradyrhizobium sp. NAS80.1 | reverse complement strand
ATACGGGGTCTTCTTTGCCGCCCACCCAGTCGCTATCATCGACTTGGCGAGCGGAGAAAGTGTCGGCTATGTCCCCGAACACCCGTCGGTCATGTCCCCGGGCTGAACATCAAGCCGGGCGATGACACCAAGTATGTGGCGAACAGCTAGCGCGCTTGGTGCACGCTCTTACGAAAGCGCTGGATCAGGCGGAGCGTGCGGGAGGACCAGCCTTCGCCGTTGCCGATGATGAGCTCCCTGATGCGGCGCTTGATCGGGTCGACCAGCTGGGAGGCCTTGGCGCGCACCTTCAACACCAGCTCATAGAGCCGCTCGAACCAGCCCATCTCCAGCAGCTTGTCGCGCGTCACGTCGAAGACGAAGGCGGTGACGCCGACGCCGACCATCTTGGCGAACAGAAGCGTGAAGACCGCGCTGGTCCAGTATTCGTGCGCGAGCAGCCACAGCCCGACCAGCTTGAGCGGAAACAGCGGGATGATGGGGACGGCGAAGACGATCAACGTCATCGCCGGCGACAGCGCATCGACACGCTCCGTCAGCCATTGCTTGAACCGGGCGAGCGGGATGATTGCGACAACCCGCGCGACGACCGGCTCAAGATGGTCCCACAGCCAGGCTTCGATCAGGAAGATGATCGCCAGCAGGACCCAGACCGGTTGAAGAAGGCGGCGCAGCATGTGATGTCCCGCCCGATTCAGCTTGGGGCGTCGCCTACATATGGATGGCCCGCTTGCCGACTGCAAGCGCGGCCTCCTTGATGGCCTCCGAGCGGGTCGGATGCGCGTGGCAGGTGCGAGCGAGATCTTCCGCGCTGCCACCAAACTCCATGAGAACGCACGCTTCTTGGATCATTTCGCCGGCTTCGCGGCCGATAATATGCACGCCGAGCACGCGATCGGTCTTCGCATCTGCGAGAATCTTCACAAAGCCGTCGGTGGTCTGGTTGACCTTGGAGCGGCCGTTGGCGGTAAAGGGAAACTTTCCGACCGTATAGGCCACACCCGCCTGCTTCAGTTCCTCCTCGGTCTTGCCGACAGCGGACACTTCCGGCGTGGTGTACACGACGCCTGGAATGACATCGTAGTTCACGTGACCCGCCTGGCCTGCGATGATCTCGGCAACCGCAACGCCTTCGTCCTCGGCCTTGTGCGCCAGCATCGGGCCTGCGACGACGTCGCCGATGGCATAGACGCCCTTCAGGCTGGTGGCGAAGTGGGCGTCGATCTGCACGCGGCCGCGATTGTCCAGCGCAACGCCGGCTTCCTTCAGGCCCAGGCCCTCGGTGTAGGGTACGCGGCCGATGCAGACGAGAACGACGTCGGCTTCCAGCATTACGGCAGCGCCGCCGGCAGCCGGCTCGATCTTTGCGAGCAGCGCCTTCCCATTGTTCTCGACACCCGTGACCTTCGAGCCGAGCTTGAAGGCAAAGCCCTGCTTTTCCAGGATGCGCTGGAATTGCTTGGCGATCTCGCCGTCCATGCCGGGCAGGATGCGATCGAGGAATTCGACGACGACGACTTCGGCGCCGAGACGTTGCCAGACCGAGCCGAGCTCAAGGCCGATCACGCCAGCGCCGACGATCAGGAGCTTGCCGGGCACCTTGTCGAGCGACAGCGCGCCGGTCGACGACACGATGCGCTTCTCGTCGATCTCGATGCCGTTCAGCCGCGCGATGTCCGAGCCGGTGGCGATCACGATGTTCTTGGTGCCGACCACCTGCGACTTGCCGTCGGCGTAGATTTCCACCTTGCCGGCACTGATGATCTTGCCGGTGCCCTTGAGCACGTCGATCTTGTTCTTCTTCATCAGGAACTCGACGCCCTTGACGTTGCCGTCGATGCCCTGCTGCTTGAAGTTCATCATCGCGGGAAGCTCGAGCTTCGGCGCGGAGACCGACACGCCCATCTTGGCGAAGGAATGCGTGGCTTCCTCGAACATCTCGGAAGCGTGCAGCAGCGCCTTCGACGGCATGCAGCCGACGTTGAGGCAGGTGCCGCCGAGCGTGGCGTTCTTTTCGACCACGGCGACTTTCATTCCGAGCTGGCTTGCGCGCACCGCGCAGACATAACCGCCCGGTCCGGTGCCGATGACGACGAGATCGTAGGTAGCCATGAGAGAAAGTCCCGTAGGTTTAGCGTGATGAGGATGTGTCAGCGTCCGCCGGACACATCGAGAATGGCTGAGGTGACATAGGAGGCATCGTCCGACATCAGCCAGACGATGGCGTTGGCGATTTCATCGGCCGTGCCGACGCGCTTCATCGGCACCAAATGGGCGAGACGATGAGCGCGATCGGGCTCGCCGCCGGCGGCGTGGATTTCGGTGTCGATCAGGCCGGGCCGAATCGCGGCGACGCGAATGCCTTCGCCCGCGACCTCATGGCCGAGGCCGACGGTGAAGGAATCGACCGCGCCCTTGGACGCCGCGTAATCGACATAGGTGTTTGGCGCGCCGAGCCTGGCAGCGACCGACGACAGATTGACGATGACGCCGCCCTTGCCGCCATGCTTGGTCGACATCCGCTTCACCGCCTCGCGCGCGCAGAGGATTGAGCCGGTGACGTTGACCGCCATCACGCGCTGGATGCGCTCGGCCGACATCTCGTCGACACGCACGCCGCTCTTGCCGACGATGCCGCCATTGTTGACGAGCGCCCCGAGCGTCCCGAACTTGTCCGCCGCCTTGAACAGTTCGAGGATGTCGCTTTCCTCGGCGACATCGCATTTCACCGCGATGGCCTTGCCGTTGCTGGCCTCGATCTCGGCGACCACCTCGTCGGCGGCCTTCTTGTTGCTGGCATAGCCGACGACGACGCGGAAGCCGCGCGCGGCCGCCGCAATCGCGGTCGCCCGCCCGATGCCGCGGCTGCCGCCGGTGATGACAACGACCTTATCCGTCATGTGCGCCTCCATGGTTCGACACGCGCCGTCGCGCAAAGGGGCGACGGCGCTCGCAGAGCACTAGGGATCAGAGATCGAGCACCAGGCGCGCCGGATCTTCCAGGCTCTCCTTGACGCGAACCAGGAAGGTGACGGCTTCCTTGCCGTCGATGACGCGGTGATCGTAGGACAGCGCCAGATACATCATCGGGCGGACCTCGATCTTGCCGCCGACGACCATCGGTCGCTCCTGGATCTTGTGCATGCCGAGGATGCCGGACTGCGGCGCGTTCAGGATCGGCGTCGACATCAGCGAGCCGTAGATGCCGCCATTGGTGATGGTGAAGGTGCCGCCCTGCATCTCGTCGATCTTGAGCTGGCCGTCACGGGCGCGGCGACCGAAATCGGCGATGCCCTTCTCGATGTCGGCGATCGACTTGTGGTCGCAGTCGCGCACCACGGGCACGACGAGGCCCTTGTCGGTGCCGACGGCGACGCCGATGTGGTAGTAGTTCTTGTAGATCAGGTCGGTGCCGTCGATCTCGGCGTTGACGGCCGGGATGTCCTTCAGCGCCTGCACGACGGCCTTGGTGAAGAAGCCCATGAAGCCGAGCTTCGAGCCGTGCTTCTTCTCGAACGCATCCTTGTAGTGGGCACGCAGCGCCATGACGTTGGTCATGTCGACCTCGTTGAAGGTCGTGAGCATGGCCGCGGTGTTCTGCACGTCCTTGAGGCGGCGCGCGATGGTCTGGCGCAGGCGAGTCATCTTGACGCGCTCTTCGCGGGCAGCGTCATCGGCCGGCGACGGCGCGCGCACCTGCACGGCGGCGGCGGGCT
>NZ_LGHL01000321.1 GCF_001908205.1 Bradyrhizobium sp. NAS80.1 | reverse complement strand
ACCTCGCGATGACGCCCTTGCGCTTCGCTAATCCTTCACCGCCATCAGGCTGGATAGAGGACTTCCACCTCCAAGCTGTCGCTCATACTCGGCACACAACAAGAACGGCGGGCTTTCGGCCCGCCGTCTTCATTTGGATGGATGCCCGGGTCAAGCCCGGGCATGACGATCCGGATTAGTTATCCAGGAACGACCGCAGCTTCCGCGACCGCGACGGATGCTTCAGCTTGCGCAGCGCCTTCGCTTCGATCTGACGGATGCGTTCGCGGGTGACCGAGAACTGCTGGCCGACTTCTTCCAGCGTGTGGTCGGTGTTCATGCCGATGCCGAAGCGCATGCGCAGCACGCGCTCTTCGCGCGGGGTGAGCGAGGCGAGCACGCGCGTGGTGGTCTCGCGCAGGTTCGACTGGATCGCGGCGTCGATCGGCAGGATCGCGTTTTTGTCCTCGATGAAATCGCCGAGGTGTGAATCTTCTTCATCACCGACGGGCGTTTCGAGCGACAACGGCTCCTTAGCGATCTTGAGAACCTTGCGCACCTTTTCCAGCGGCATGCCGAGCTTCTCGGCGAGCTCCTCCGGGGTCGGCTCACGGCCGATCTCGTTGAGCATCTGGCGCGAGGTGCGCACGATCTTGTTGATCGTCTCGATCATGTGCACGGGGATGCGGATGGTACGCGCCTGGTCGGCGATCGAGCGGGTGATCGCCTGCCGGATCCACCACGTGGCGTAGGTCGAGAACTTGTAGCCGCGGCGGTACTCGAACTTGTCGACCGCCTTCATCAGGCCGATGTTGCCTTCCTGGATCAGGTCGAGGAACTGCAGGCCGCGGTTGGTGTACTTCTTGGCGATCGAGATCACGAGACGGAGGTTGGCTTCCACCATCTCCTTCTTGGCCTGACGGGCTTCGCGCTCGCCCTTCTGCACGGAGTGCACGATCTTGCGGAACTCGACGATCTCCAAGCCGGTCAGCGCCGCGAGCTGATGCACCTCGTGGCGGAGGTCCTTGATGCGGTCCTTCTCGTGATGGACGAAATTCTTCCAGCCCTTGGCCGAAAGCTTCGAGACACGGTTGAGCCAGCGCGGATCGAGCTCCGAGCCGGTGTAGTTGCGCAGGAAGTCCTCGCGCGCGACGCCATGGCTGTCGGCAAGGCGCATCAGGCGACCCTCATGCGAGACGAGGCGCTTGTTGATGTCATAGAGCTGCTCGACCAGCGAGTCGATACGCGCCTGATTGAGGCGCAGCGACTTCACCTCGACGATGATCTCGTCCTTGAGCTTGCGATACTTGCGCTCCTGGTGCGGCGAGAGCGACGGACCATGCGAGGTGCTCTCGAGCTGGTTCTGGATGTCCTGCTCCTGAAGCTTGCGCAGCTTCTTGTAGCTCTCGGCGATCTTGTCGAAGATCTCGACGACCTTGGGCTTGAGCTCGGCCTCGATTGCCGCGAGCGACATCTGGTTCTCGAACTCATCGTCCTCGTCCATGTCGGCTTCGGCGGCGGCCTCGCCCGGATCCTTCTCGCCTTCGCCGCCATTACCGGCGGCTGGCGCGGCGCGGAACGGCGTCGGCGACGGAGGAGCGGCGGGGGGCGCGACATGCGCGGGCGCAGCCGCCGTGGCCTCGCCGCCTTCGGCCGAAGCTTCGCCGTTTTCGCCGGCGGGACCGCCGATCATCGCGGTGTTCATACCGCCCTTGGCGTCGGGACCTGCATATGTCGCTTCGAGATCGATAATGTCGCGAAGGAAGATCTTTCCTTCGTTGAGCTCGTCACGCCAAATGATGATGGCCTGGAAGGTCAGCGGGCTTTCGCAGAGGCCCGCGATCATCGCTTCGCGGCCGGCCTCGATGCGCTTCGCAATCGCGATTTCGCCTTCGCGGGAGAGAAGCTCGACCGTGCCCATCTCCCGCAGATACATGCGCACGGGATCGTCGGTGCGTTCGCCCGGTTCGCTCTTCTTGACCTCGGTGACGGCCTTCTGGGTGACCTCGACGAGCTCGTTATCGGTCTCGTCCTCGCCGCCCTCGTCCTTGTCGTCCTCACCTTCGCTGTCGTCGGCCTCGGTGACGTTGATGCCCATCTCCGAGAGCATAGACATGATGTCCTCGATCTGCTCGGGCGAGGTCTGGTCGGACGGCAATACTTCATTGAGCTGATCGAAGGTCACGAAGCCGCGCTTCTTGGCCTGCTTGATCATCTTCTTCACTGCCGCGTCGGACAGATCGAGCAAGGGCGAGGGCGCGTCCTGGGAGTCCTTCTCCGGCGCGTCCGCTGCCTTGTCGTCCTTTTCCTTGTCCTTCGCCTGCAGCGTCTTTGCCTTGGTGGCCATCCATTGCTCCTAAACGCGCTTCATGCAGACGTTCGCCGCGCCTGCCTGAATCCCACTGAACCTATTGCTCGACGCTCTCGCTTCGGCAGCTCCCGACACGGATAAAGGCGGCGCGCACAACTCTCGCCACCCCGACCTTTCTCTCGCCGGATTTGCCTAACGCTTCGTCAGCCTCTTTGTCGCGGCGGATGCAGGTGTAGTGCCAACAGCGATTGCGCGGATTCATTCCTGACGCGTCTGTTCTGCCTGCGGCCGCCTGGTGGCCAAAGTGCTACAAGACCGTTAAGCCTCGATTAACCCTGTTTTTGCCGCCAAACCTTGGATTTGGCGAGTCTTTTAGCGGTTCCGGCCCCGGCCGTCCGCATGATTCTTCACGTCACACGCTCTTCTGGACCCGGCCCGACAGTTCGCCGAACCCCTCAATCAGGGCCTCGGTACCGTCGACCTCGGCCATCCTGGCCTTAACGTCACGTAGCCACGCCAAATTAGCCTCGCTGGGGTCCTCCCCCAAGGCCAGCTCAGCGTCTTTCAACTCCCTAAGTAGTGAATGCCATTGCCGATGCAAGGCAACGAGCTGGTGCCAAGTGGAGAGAACGTCGTCCCTCGCCGCGCCCTCGCGGGCACCCCACACCGCCGCGGTGGTGATGGCCCGCTCAACCCTTTGAAGTAACGGCACAAAACCGCCCCTCTCGAGATCGGCATGCATCTTCTCGGCCTGCTCGCCCGGGTCCGGGCTGTGGTGGTGGTCGTTGGCGAAGGCGGCGATGATGCCGGCCCTCAGCTTGTGGGCCTCGGGATGGGCGAGCTCCAGGGCGGCGACCTCCTCGAGGTGCTCATGGAGCAGCCAGGGGTGGTTGATCAGGCATTGCAGGATCAGGGCTTCCCGGCGGGAGATGGCGCTGCGCTGGCCCCGCATGATCGGACTCGCCGCCAGCTGGGGGCTCGCCGCCTGGTATGGGCCGGACGGTAGCAAGGTAGGGCCAGGCGTCCCGCGGCGCCCCTGGCTGCCGAATCGATTCGGTTGCCCCCCGCGGGGCTGGAACGGGCGGCCGCCTGCACCGGGGCGGAAATTGCCGCGGCCGGAGAAACCGCCGCGCCCGCCTTCGGGGGCAAAAGCGCGCTGGAGCCGCTCGACAAAATCGTCGCGATAGTAGCGCCGCACCACCTCGTCGCGGATGCCGTTGGAGAGTTCCTTGATTCGCGCTTCCAGCGCGGCACGGCGCTCGGGCGTGACGAAGTTGCCGCCTTCGAGCTCGCGCGACCAAAGCATCTCTGCGAGCGGACGCGCCGCCGCGATCACCTCCTCGATCGCGCCGCGTCCACCGGAGCGTACGAGATCATCGGGATCCTGCCCTTCCGGCAGCAGCGCAAAGCGCAGGCTCTTGCCCGGCGCGAGGAAAGGCAAAGCAAGGTCAGCCGCACGATACGCCGCCTTCTGTCCCGCACGGTCGCCGTCGAAGCACAGGATCGGCTCGTCCGCCATCTTCCAGAGCAGCGCGAGCTGGCTTTCGGTGAGCGCGGTGCCGAGCGGTGCCACGCTGCCTGCAAAGCCCGCGGTGACCATGGCGATGACGTCGACATAGCCTTCGACCACGATCAGGGCGCTGCCGTCATGGGTCGCCTTCCGCGCGGTCTGGTGATTGTAGAGATTGTCGCCCTTGTGGAAGAGCGGCGTCTCCGGCGAGTTCAGATATTTTGCCGGAACGTCCTTCTCCAGCGCGCGTCCGCCGAAGGCGATGACCCGGCCGCGCAAATCGGTGATCGGAAACATCACGCGATCGCGGAAGCGGTCGTAGGGCACGGGAATGTCGTTGCCGGCGACTAACAGCCCGGTCTCGACCATGTCGTCCACGGAAACGCCGAGCTTGCCGAGATGCTCCTTCAGCGCGAAGCGATCGGGCGAGGCATAGCCGAGGCGGAACTGCAATTGCGTCGCCGGCGAGATCGCGCGGTCGGCGAGATAGCCGCGCGCTTTCGCACCGAGGCGTGAGGCCAGCGTCTCCGCGAAGAATTTCGCCGCGAGATCCATCACGTCATGCAGCGACTTGCGCCGCTGCTCGTGCCGTGCCGCATCCGGCGTCACCGCCGGCAGCGGCAGGCCGGCCATGTTGGCCAGCCGCTCGACGGCCTCCGCAAATGGCACGCCGTCGGTCTCCATCACGAAGGTGATGATGTCGCCATGCTTGCCGGAGGAGAAGTCGTGGTAAAAACCCTTCTGGTCGTTGACGTAGAAGGACGGCGTCTTCTCCTGCTGGAACGGCGACAGCCCCTTCCACTCCCGCCCGGCCTTCTTCAGCTTCACGCGCTTGCCCACGACCTCGGAGACCGAAAGCCGGGCACGAAGCTCGTCGAGGAATTGGGGCGTGAAGCGCATGGGGACGTGTCTAGCGCGAAACCGGGTGAGTCGGGCGAAGGATCAGGGATATAGGGGCCGCCTGCCTAAAAGTCAGATTTGTCAGGATTATCCGGGTTATTCGACCTATTCACAGGCCCCTCTGTCATTCCGGGGCGATGCGAAGCATCGAGCCCGGAATCCATTTCTCCCAGCATTCCGGCGGCACGATGGATTCCGGGCTCGCGCCAAGAGGCGCGCCCCGGAATGACGGCGGCAACGGAAAGGCTTGAATCCTGCCCGGTTCCGCGCTTCCATAGGGCATGTTCAGGACGTTTCGAGGCGGCCACAGCGGGGGCTGGCGTGTAACCTCGATTTCGCCCGTGACGGGCGAGCCCCTGCCCTTCGTGCCGGCGCTGTCGGTCACCGACAGCGAGGCTGTCTCATTGCCGCTGGTGCCCTCGCGCAATGCGTGGCGGCTGGCGGGCGTCGTGAGCACACCGCGCTACACCGAGCGCCCCGAGCAGCAGCAGCTCACCGCGGTGCAAGCCGAGCTTGGCCGGTTAGAGGCCACTTCCGCGGCGCTGATCCCGATCCGCAAATCGGAGGCCTGGTGGGAGCTGACGCAGGAAGAGCGCCGCAGGATCTTCGAGGACAAGTCGCACCACATCGCGAGCACCCTGCGCTTCCTGCCGGCCATCGCGCGGCAGCTCTACCACTCCCGCGACCTCGGCGGCCCCTTCGACTTCCTGACCTGGTTCGAATTCGCGCCCGCCGATACCTCGCTGTTCGAGGAGCTGGTGGCAATGCTCAGGCAGACCGAGGAGTGGACTTACGTCGAACATGAAGTGGACGTCCGCGTGGTGAAGGAAGTGCTGTCGGGCTAGTGGTCCAGAAAGCGGCCGGACTCGATGCGCGGCAGATCGTTGACGGGCCAGTTGTAGACATAAGTCCAGGCCTTCTCCGTGACGCCATCTGCGCGTGTCACGTCGATCAGCTCACGCAGATATTCGGTCGGCTCCGGAAAGCCCTCGCCGCAGGCCTCGTACATATCGAGCTCGCGCAAGAGCTCGTCGGCCACGCGCAGGCGAAAGAGCTCGCCATGGACGACGTCGGACGGCGCGTCCGACATCAGCAATCCCGGATAATGCTTCACCAGGACGAGCCGGCCACGACAGGTCACCTCACCCAGAAAATCCGCGTGTCCCGCGAGCAGCCGCGCCATCGGATGGTCGAAGCCGCGCATCAGGGTGCCGTAGACGAAAAGACGATCGGAGCTCATGTGGTTTCTGATAGCTGCGAATGATGCGAAACGACAACAGCGCACATTCCAATGTCGTCCTGGTTTTCGCCAAGGCTATATAGGGGAGGCATTGTGGGCACCTTCAACACTGTCATTGCGAGCCAACGGGTCCGCGCGAAGCGCGGCCCGATGACAGGCTCCGCGAAGCAATCCCGACCGTCACCGCGGAAATAGTCTAGATTGCTTCGCTGCGCTCGCAATGACAAGAATGCACCACACCCTTCACTTCCTCGCCACTCATCACCTCGAACTTCTCTCCACAGGCAATCAGGATGGCTTTAGGCACAGTCGACGCGACCGATCAACTCCTCGGCGAGGATGACATTCCGCCCGTGCATGAGATGAATGCGGGAGGGACATCGCCCTTCCTGCTCACCTCGGATCATCACGGGCGGGCGCTGCCGCGCGTGCTCGGCGATCTCGGCGTCGCGGAAAGCGAGCTTGTCAGGCACATCGGCTGGGATATCGGCATCGCCGGCGTCGCCGAGCGTCTTGCAAAAATGCTCGACGCACATCTGATCGCGCAGCGCTATTCGCGGCTCGTGATCGACTGCAACCGCCCGCCGGCTGCTGTGAGCTCGATCCCCGTAATTTCCGAAGCAACTGCGGTTCCACGCAACCAGGGTATCTCCGAGGGCGAGCGCGCCGCAAGGCGGCGCGAAATCTTCGAGCCCTACCACAACCGCATCAATGCGGCGATCGACCGCCGCGTGCATGACAAGCGGCCGACGGTGCTGGTGTCGCTGCACAGCTTCACGCCGGTCTATGCCGGCGTCGCGCGGCCCTGGCACATCGGCGCGCTCTATCACCGTGACACCGTGCTGCCGCGGCTCCTGCTCAAGCATTTACGCGTCGAGAGCGACCTCGTCGTCGGCGACAACAAGCCCTATGCGGTGAGCGACCTCGCCGACTACACCATTCCCGTCCACGGCGAAGCGCGCGGCCTGATCAACACCGGCATCGAGATCCGGCAAGATTTGATCACGGACCAGTCCGGTCAGCAGCAATGGGCAGAGCGGCTGGCGAGGATTTTTGTGGAGATCGAGGTGGAGTTGAAGGCGGAACGATTGGTGTAGGGCGAAACGCCGATGGTGTACTCCCTCGCCCCGCTTGCGGGGCGAGGTGACAATCAACCGCCGCGAGTCGCGACGAACACCGCGAGCGCAGCGAAAATCGCGGCGATGCCCCACAGCACATACGCGATGCGGCCGTCGCCGCGCGCATCTAACGCCGCTTCGGCGGGATTGTCGGGATTGACGCGGACCTCGACGGTCGCGCCGTCCTGGTAGCGCGACATCAGCTTCTCCGCCATCTTGTCGGACGCGCCCGGCGTTCCGGCCGCGACGCGCGCACATTCATTGGTGTAGCTGACGTTCTGATAGAGGTAGGTGTAGGTCACCCGCATGCCGAACATCTCGGTGCCGCGCGCTTCGCCAGGCTCGCTGGCTTCGTGATATTGCTCTATTCCCGACAGCTTGATCGTGCCCGGCACGACCGGCCAGCGCGTCGCCATCGAGGCCTGCCGCTGCACCCCCCACCCCACCAGCGCGACAACGAGGCCGAACGCCCCGAAGCCGACGACGAGGCCAGCGAGGTCGGGCCGCGCGATGTGACGCGCGAGGTAGGCATAGCCCTGGTTGAGCCCGAAGGCCGAGCCGAACACGATAGCAAGGACGATCAAAGTGCCGATGCCGAGGCAGCCCCACAGGCCCTTGGGCAGATCGCGCTCGAGCACGGCCTGATCGGGATGGCGCGGATTGTAATAGACAGTGACGATGCTGCCGGCGGGATATTTCGCGAGCTTCTCTGCAACCTCGAAATTGCCGAGGTCCTCGCCGATCGAGATGCGGTTGTTGCGTAGCTTGCGGCCGCCGACGGCGTATTCGTAGGTCACGTTCGCGAAATTGCGGTTCTCGAGGCGATAGCCCTCCTCGCGGTCGTCGTCGGACACCCGGACCTCGCGCACCTCTGCAACCGAGCGGACGACCTTCCCTGCCGCCTGCGGCCAGCTTCGCGCCTCGCGCGTCTGCCAGGTCTTGACGGCAGCGGCAACCAGGATGAGTCCGAGCGGTGCGAGCAGCATCGCATAGACGAGCCAGGGCAGATCGGGCACGGCCAAATTCCTTCGTCAGCGGCAATGCCCGATTGGACGCATCGCCGCCGCGAAGGGTTCAAGCCCCGAAGCGGTTCGAGGGACTTATTTCGCCCGGGTCAGGGCCAGCCAGATGCCGCCGCCAATCATGAAGCCGCCGGAGATGCGCGACATCAGCCGCGTGCGGCGGGCCGAGAAGAATTTCCGGGCACGCCCGGCCGCGATGGCGTACAGCGCATCCGTCATCACCGCGGTGACCATGAAGGTGGCGCCCAGCAGCGCGACCTGCGGAAAGTGGTCGCGGTTCATGTCCATGAACTGCGGGATGAAGGCGCCGAAGAAGATCAGCACCTTCGGGTTCGACAGCAGCACCAGAAAGCCCTGCAGGAAGAACCCGCCACGCGGTGGCGCCGGCGGCTCGTCGACATTGAGGCCTTCGACCGGGGCCCAGATCAGCTTGATGCCCAGCCAGATCAGGTAGGCGGCGCCGGCAAAGCGCACCCAGTCGAACCAGTAACCCATGGTCGCCATCAGCGAGGTCAGGCCAACCGCGACGACACCGATGACGATGGCAAGGCCCGCCTGCGCGCCCGCGACGTTGGTCAGCGCGGCACGCGTGCCATGGCGCAGGCCGTTGGCGATGACGAGGGTGACGATCGGCCCCGGCAGCAGCGCCAGCGCGATGCAGGCGGCGACGAAGGCGAGGTAGGCTTGCATGGACATCATGGGGAGGACTCGCTGAAGGCGGTTTGGCGCATTAATGCATGGGAAGGGCGGGAACGGAAGACGTGACTGCGTTGCACGGACGCTCCTCAATCACCGGTGTCATCACCCGCGAAATGTTTAGCCCGGAGACATCGCTGACACCTGTTCGGACACATCACTGACAGGTTGGCCATTGGTCAAGTCGATCGATGCGACCTGCCAGCTGGCGAAGAAGATTCCGTAGTGGC
>NZ_LGHL01000320.1 GCF_001908205.1 Bradyrhizobium sp. NAS80.1 | reverse complement strand
CGTCTGGGCAGGTTGGCATCTTCATCAACGGCTCGATCAGGCTCAACTTTACCGCGCCTGCTACGCACTCCTCACGATCACGGCCGTCAAGCTGCTCTGGGACGGGTTGAAAGGTTATCTCGGCTGAGGCAGTCCGCGTGGCCGCCGCGGTTCTCAACTCGACAACTTCGAGCGGCACTAATCACGACAGCTTTCGCCACTCTCCTCTCAGAGAACGAGTGTGACGAGTGGAGGCACAAGTGATCCGGCGTATCTTTCAGGAATACCTGGACGGTCGAACGCTTCGCGAAATCGCGCACGATCTCAACAAGGAGAGGGTATCACCTCCGCGAGGGCGCGCATGGAATGCCTCGACCATCAATGGCAATCTCGAGAGGGGTGCCGGCATTCTGCGGAACGAGCTTTATGTAGGGCGCCTCGTCTGGAACGAGGTCAGGATGGTGAAAGATCCCGACTCGGGAAAGCACCTATCACGACCGAATCCCAAGAGTGACTGGCAGGTTGCTGATGAGCCTCATCTTGCAATTGTCAGTCCAGAACTGTTCATAGCTGCTCAGCAATGCAAAGAGGAGCGCAGTCACACCCATCCCAGCCATCAACGCCGGCCTCGTCGGATGCTATCTGGCCTGCTCCGTTGCGGCTCATGTGGCTAGGGTATGGCAACCAATGGGCGGGACAAATCAGGGCGGGTTCGTATTCGCTGCTCGGCGGCGACGGAGAGTGGCACGTGTCCTGACGCCAAGACTTTCTATTTGGATACGGTCGAAAGTGCTGTCCCCAGCGGGCTAAAGGCCGCCAAAGGTTATTTCGGAATACATACGCACCTATCTCGATGAGGGGAAGCGCCTCGCAGCTACATCCCATGCAAGACGGCAGCGCCTTGAGCAGCGGTTTGGGCAATTAAACCGGGAAATCGAACGACTGGTGGATGCGATCGCAAAAGGACATGGCGATCCATCCGTTCTCGGACCGCGATCGAGTGCCTTAGACGCCGAACGAAAGCGGATGTCGGAGGAGTTGGAGAGCGAACTGCCCGCCCAGAAGGATGTCGCGCTGCGTCCGGCCATTCTCAAACGGTATGAGGAGCAACTCGGTCGGCTTTAAGAAGCACTGGGGAAAGGTGTCAGTGCGGGCGACGGAGAGGCCGCAGAAGCCATCAGAGACCTGGTAGAGACGGTCACTGTGTTCCGCGATCCGGGCGCCCCGGTGGTGCAGCCGTGGAGATAGCAGGCCGGCTAAACGCCCTGCTCAGGGAAAAGGCCTATCCAAACCAGGTCAAAGCAGTGTGGGGAAAGATGGTAACGGAGGTCCGCTACATCTTCAAATCCACTACGTCGGAAGCGCTGTTTCCTATCGGCGCGCAGCGTAGCCGCCTTCGCTACCCGTCTGTTGACCGTAAGTCAGGCGGGCCGCGAATGTACGAGCAAGTCTAAATGAGGGCGCGGACTCGTAACGCGTAGCCAGCCATAGTCTGATAGATGCGAGTTGAACTAAGGCAAGGTAGTTGGCGGCGAGCTTGTCGTAGCGCGTCGCCACCCGACGACATTGTTTGATCCTGTTGAAGAACCGTTCGACCTGATTGCGAGCACGATAGAGGTACGGGCCGAAGCAGATCGGATCGTTGCGATTGCTTTTCGGCGGATGTTGGCCCACGCCCAGCGGCCTTGATCAGGGGCCCCAAAGAGCCTCAGCTTGCAAAGAGTGCAATCAAGGATTGCGCACTCAGGATAGCCTGGCATGAACAGCTCTGCAAACGTACAAAAACAATAGCTTAGACATTTCATCACAGTCAGAAGAATCCTTGGAATGCAACCCTCGATTTTGCGAGTGAGCTGGTATCGTTGGCGCTCGATCGAGTTCATGCCGTCACGGCCATATCCCCATCGATTCAGCTTCGAGGTCATTTAAGATTTGGCCAACTATCGAGCGCCCCAAACCGCCAAAGAAAAAAGGCGCAGCCGATCCTCGTCACCTCTTCAGTTAAGCGCTTTTAGCGCGCACCGAAAATCGCCGTTCAAAACCTCGTCTGCCATGGCCCAGAAGATGATTCGGTTCCTTGGATCAATCTCTAGGATCATCGATGTCGTGTGGGCCTCGCCGTAGACTGCGAAGAATCCGTAGAATCGTGTGCCCGAAGCGGGTAAGCTGGTCCGAACGATGCTCGGCAGGACGTTTGTGCGACAGGCAGACAGGACCTTTTCGATCGCGGGTCGATCATACAATTTTTCAAGTTTCGGCGACAACAAGGACTGGATGGCCTGGACGTCGTCTGCGTTGTAGGCTCGCATCAGGACCTGCGAAACTTCGTAGAGATGCGGTCCGTCATTTTGTATGCGCTCGCCGGAGGAGACCGATGAAGCTCCAAGCAAAGCGGCGGGGCCGATCGTAGACGTCAGCCACATCAAGCGAGATAGCAATTTTCGGATGGTCGTGCTGCCGCCCGGATAGATCGAACGGAGTCCGTCGCGCTTCGTGAACAAGGTTAAATGCGCGCGACCTGTGAGGCTTACAGATAAGAACTTCCGCATGCCGTGATGTCCTCCAGCGTTTGCGTTTGGTATCATGCTCGTTCCGTCGTCTGAGGGGGCAACAACTGTCGGCGGACCGAAGCTGCTTCGCCGTAGCGGCCGAAGGCGGTGATTGCTTATGGCGCGATGCTCACATTTGCGCCAGGCTCAGAAAGAGCCGCGCCGGTCGACGCAACTGCGCTCGTCATCATGGCACATCCCTCGCGGTGTTGGTGGCCGTCGATATCGAGACTTGCCAGAATGTCGCGGAGCTCGCAAATTCGCCGAAACAGACGAAACTCGCTAAGTTTTGCTCCCGCTCGTCGCTCTGCTCAATCCGTACTTTGACCATCGAGTACCGAAGTCTTCAGTTTGCGTCATGCAGTTCAGAAAGTGAGAGTCGGTCGAGGCGCTCGAGTGTCCCATCGGCCGTCAATCTGCTTCGGGAAACGACTTTCGATCCGGTGCACTCGCTGCCGATGGATCGACCGTGACGGCGATCCTTTGTAGTTCGTCAAAAGCCGCCGTTTGCACGCAATCATCCCCGGACTTGGATGGTTCCCCAGTAAGTTAAAATCCTGGAGGCGCAACCACCGATACCGCCGGGCCGGAATAACGCACCGGCGAGGCGGCCGCGTGCCGCCAAATGATTGCAAAAGCCCCAGCACATTTCCGACAGCGGGTGCACGCTGAGGTCGCTGCAGTACTGGGGCTGCTGGTGGGGTCATGCGTCACCCATCCAAACCGCTACTCGACAAAGCGATGGCTGATAGAGCGGGCGCGATCGGTCTCGGGTTGCTTCCCATCGCCTTGGCGTTCGCTGCGATCCTCGTACCGTGATCGGAGGGTTGCCGTCTGGCCCGAGCGGATCCGAAGAGCTATGTCGGTGACGGCGGGACCGGGTGGCTGGCTGTGGCACCCACATCCTCGCCACCCAGTTCATGTCTTGATCTCAATGCTCGACAAGGCAAGCCGGCTGACGAGCTAAATCCGGTCAAGGACGATCGACGAACAAAACCCCTTCGCCTCGCTCGACCCGACCTGGAAGGTCGAGCAACTGATCCGCGAGCCGCTCGACCGGTTCAAGATCGGCACAAGCAGGGAACGCGACGAACGCGTGCACCAGGCCCTAGCCGACGTCGGACTCGGCGAGCACTTGCTCTCTCGCAGACCGGGATCCCTGTCAGTCGGCCAGCGGCAACGCGTGGCCATCGCCCGCGCGCTGGTGCTCAAGCCCGACGTGATCGTGCTAGACGAGCCCACCTCCGCGCTCGACGTCACCGTCCAGGCCGACATCGTCGAGGTGCTTACTCTCCCTGCAGGCCGACCTCGGCTTGACCTATGTGTTCGTCTCTCACGACCTGGCGCTGGTGCGCCAGCTCGCCCATACCGTCTCGGTGATGCACCGCGGACGCATCGTCGAACACGGCACCCTCACCGATATCTTCGACAATCCCCAGCAGCCCTATACGCGCTCGCTGCTGGCCTCGATCCCGTCAGGTGATACTGACGTCACACATGCGCCGCGACGTCGCCTGATCGTCGTTGCCGAATGATTGACACGGAGAGTACTGCTCATTCCGCGTCGTCGAGCGCGAGAACGGCGAAGCTCGCGAGCCAGTGCTCTCCCATGTAGTGAGTGGCGAGGTGTGGCAGGCCCGCAGCGAGATGCTCCTGCGCCGCCTCGTGAGCTATGGCGCGCCGCTTGTCGTCTGCCGGCAAGGCATCGCCGAGCGCACGCCAGCACCAGGAGCGGCTGAGATTGAGGCCGTCGAGATGAGCGATCTTGCCATCGGCGCGATCGCTGACCGACGCGGGCCGGAATAGCGTCGCCGGCTGCCGCTCGGACAATCGCGGCAAAAACCGGTCGAGCCAGGGCAGGAATGCATCTGACGGCAACAGGCGCCGCATGCACTCTGCCTCGATCAGCGCCGAGGACTGGAAATCGTCGCCGCTCGGCTCTCCCCAGGCCGCGCAATCGCGATCCTCGCTATACCAGCGCAGGCCGGTCTCGTGCAGCAGTTTTGCCAGCCCTTCGTCGTTTCTGTTCTCGGCGTAGTCGGCGGCCATGCGCAGGCCGAATGCGGTGTTGAAGTGGGTACCGACACGCACCGGATAGGTCGCACGCGGCAGGAAGTCGCGAAAGCGCTGCGCGATGACTTCGGCCAGCGGCGCGAGATTGCGGCTCCAACGGTCGTCGGATTGCAGTGCCAGCTCAGTCGCAAGCTTCAAAAGCCAGGCCCAGCCATAGGGCCTCTTGAAGCCGCGTGCCGTCGGACGGGCAAAATAAGCGCATTCGGCGGCGACCTTGTCGGGGACAAACTGCGCGTCGAATAGCGCACGGATGTCGGGCGCGGCTGCAAGATCCGGAAAGCGGCGCAGCAAACGCGCCAGCATCCAGTAACCGTGGACGCAGGAGTGCCAGTCGTAGCTGCCGTAGAAGATCGGGTGCAGCTGGCTCGGCGTGCGGGCATCCGCGGGTTCGGCGAGCGAATGGTCAAGGTTGTTGGGATATTCGCGCCTGACATGGCCGAGCGCGATGCCGGCAAAATTCGCGGCGTGCTCGCGGGTGAGACGGGACGTGGTCATGCGCTGGCCTTTCGTTTGTTGCGGCTGATCAGCGTCTCGATCAGGCGCGGCAGGATGTAGATCGGAAATTGCGTCGCGGCAAAGTACAGAGCCATGCGTGGCGAGGCGGCAGCGCCGAGCGCCGACCAGACCAGCCCGACATTACGATTGCCGAGGATGAGCCCAACCGTCAGGCGCTGGGCGAGAGTGCCCGGCAGCAACGCGGCCCCCCCAACTTGAAGGATGATATTACACGCGAACGCAAGCGCGAGGCAGAGCGTCGCGGCCGGAACATCGGCCGCGATCTGTATGCGAACGCCGGCCATGGTAGCGACCGCGAAGACAAGAAGCGCCGCAACAATAGTCCCATCAACCACGCCACCATGGGCCGCCAGCACCGGCGCTGCGTGCCGACGGAGCAGAAAGGCAATCCCCTCCGCGCTGCCGATCAACAGCATCAGCCGCAATGCGAGCTCGAGCGCACTGATCTCAAGCCCGCCGAACCAGCCGGCAAGCGCAGGTACGGTGATTGGCGCAAGCACCATGGACAATACCGTCACCACGAGCGGCACGGCGCCGTCGAGCCCGAGCATGCGCGCCACCGCGGCCGTGCCGCTCGACGGCGGCGCCGAGACCGCGAGCACGATCGAAAGCGCGAGCTCCGGCGCAAGGCCGAGCGCATGACCGGCAAGACCAATCGCCAGCGGACAAGCAATCATGACGACAGCCGGCAAGAGTACCGACAGCGACGGCTGCCGCAGCGCCGCGACGACGGCGTGACCATCGATGCGCAACAGCGTTCCGAGCACGATCACGAAGATGGTGACCGGCATTAGCGGGCGGGCCAAGTCCGCCAGGGCCGGGCACGCCAGCCCGAGCAGCACGCCCAACGCCAGCAATGTCGGTCCGCGCGGGATGAGGCGCAGGAGTGAGGATCGCATAGGCCTCGTCCAATCAGATCATCTCGCTCTAGAGCAGCTCGCGATATTGTTGAAATAGATTATTGCTATGACTATCATTGGCCAAATGAATTTGGCGTCCATCGATCTCAATCTCCTTGTCGCCTTCGAGGCGCTGATGGAGGAGCGCAACGTGACCCGCGCCGGCGAGCGCGTCGGCCTCGCCCAACCCTCCATGAGCAGCACGTTGACGCGGTTGCGTGTGCTGTTCGGCGACGATCTTTTCGTGCGCACGGCGTCCGGCATGCGACCAACAGCCAGGGCGCTGGCGCTGGTGCAACCGATCAGCGATGCGTTGGGGCAGATCAGGGGCGTGCTGGAGCCCGGGTCAGCGTTCGATCCTGCGAGTGCCCAGCGCCGCCTCGTCATCGGGGTGACCGACTATGGCGACCTGGTCGTCGTGCCGCCTCTGGTCGCGGCGCTGCGCCGCGAGGCGCCCGGAATCGATCTCGTGGTGCGCCCGATCATCGACGCCGCCACCAGCGTTGCAAGCCTCGAACACGGCGACGTCGACGCATTGATCGGCGGCTATCTTCCCGCCTCGACGCGCATCACGCGATGCATGCTGTTCGAAGAGAATTTCGTCTGCATCCGCGACGCCAGGCACGCCAAGCGGAAAGCCAGGCTGAGCAGAGACGACTACACGCGCCTTCCGCACGCGCTGTTTTCTTCAGCTGGAGGCGACGGGCACCCTGGCGCAATCGACACGATGCTCGCCCGGCATGGCCGCAAACGCCGGACCGCCATCACGCTCGCGCATGTTGTCGCGGTTCCGTTTGCGGTCGCCGGCACCGATCTCGTGGCGACGATGGCCGAACGCATCGCACGCCGGTTCGCCGCAACCGCGGGCGTGTCCATCGCTCCGGTTCCCTATGATGTGGAGGCCTTCACCATCGACCTGCTCCACACACGTCGCGCCGTGGCCGACCCGGCGCTGCGCTGGTTCATCGAGCTGGTCAATCGTACCTGCAAGAAACTCTGACCGGCCGCGGCCGCCCACGCCGGCATGATCATTCCACAAATGACCGTCGCGGCAGAAGAAACACTACGCCTCTTCAGCCGCGACAATATCGGAATATCGGCGGTCGTCTGACCCCCGTCGATGCGGTCTGAATCCAACGCAGGCCAGCCCTTGTCCGCAGGCGCCTTGTGCCAACCATGCAACCGGGCTCTTCCATCATGCCGGGGAAGGTCAATCCCGTGATTCCAGAATGGTGATCCTCGCGCCGCGGCGCTGCTCTCGCGTTTGCCGCTGGCCGCGTCTCCAATCAAAGCCGTCGCACGGTCTACCGGCGAGAAGCCGACGATTCACCTCGCTCTCGTCGCGGTCTGCCGCTTCCTCGGTCTGCCGCGCGGAAGTGCATTTCGGGCTGTTCGCGCTGGGGCGATCGGTTGGCTGGATCGCACATGCCCTCGAACAGCGGGCACACGGAAGCCCAATCCGACCGCATGCCGCGGTCCGACTCCGGATGCGTCGGCGCAGCGTAAGAAGTAATCAGCTGACCTTGTCAACATGACGATGCCGCCTCGCGAGGGAGCCATTCCGGTCGATCACTGCCGAGTGCGGGTGTTGGCCGGCTCCAATGACATGGCGTCTGCGACATCTGCAGGGCAGGGCCTAACGTCCTCAACAGACCGTAGCATGTCTCGGAGCAAACATAGTGCGCTTCAACTTCCGACTCGGTGAGGCGACCGGTTGCCCCCCGGAAATCGCTTAGCAGACCCTGTCGCTGAACGAACATGGCTGACTGGCAAAGCGAGACGTGCACTGAATAGCTGCCGCCTTCCCGCGCCCGTCGCGCCAGCGCCAGCATGACACCGTACGCTGCCAGAT
>NZ_LGHL01000032.1 GCF_001908205.1 Bradyrhizobium sp. NAS80.1 | reverse complement strand
CCTGCCGGCGACGGGCCGGGGCCTCTCGGCGGCAACGCGTCCTGCGCCTGTGCCGAAACGGCAAGCAGTGACATGGCCGAAACCAAGGGAATGATGATCTTCATGTGGCTGGACGCACTCATGCGTGCTTGACCCCCTACTCTCTCGATTGCCGTGGTCCTTGCGCGATAGACGATTCGGACGCGCATGGCTGATGCCGGCTGACATAACTGACCTGCTTTGGTCGGCTAAGTCCCGTTACAAATGTTTAAGATCACGGCAATTTTTCGTCCGCAGGGACCGCGGCTCGACCTCTTCTAGCGGGCCGGCTCGATCACGTTGCAGTTGGTCCGCCCCGACATCAGGCAGTCCTGCATCTTGCTGGCGGCCGTGAGGTTGCGGGCGAGCCACCAGCCCACACCGAGGATCACAATAGCGATAATCAAGCCGGCGACCGCACCGCGGCGGTTGTCACCGGATTGAGGCTTTGCAGGGGATCTGGGTGCCTCGCCCGGTTCGGGCTTGGACTTAGACTTGGACTTGGACTTGGACTTGGACTTGGACTTGAGCTTGGACTCGGGCTCGGGCATGGCTATCTGGTCGCGCGGGCGAGACGGCTTTACCATCTCTGCGACGTGGCGTCACATCCCGCGCACACTCTCCAGTTCAGCCCCGGGACGCTCGCATCGCATGCGAGGTTTCGACCGCCGGGATCGCGTGATCGACCCGCGGGGCGCAGGTCGTGAGCACGAATGCGGTCTGGGTGCATTTCCAATCCGCACCGAGGACAGCACTCTCGATCGGCTGTGGACGGCAGAGCAGCAGCGCGGCGCTGGCCACCGCGGCCACCGCGAAGGTGATTGCGAGCGACTTCAGGCTCAGTCGGAAGATCGTCATGCCCGTGCTCCGTCTCGTATCGGGCGTGACGCTAGGCGTCGCCCTCGTGGTCCCTTATGAGGGACATCACATTTCGGCAGTTTTTTCGGGGTACGAGAGATCGTCGGGGCGGCGATTTTCGGGTACCTGATCGGCTGCGATTATGGGTGGCTTCGCGACGAGCAGCGATGTACACGCATGTGCGTCGCGTGGCGCCTGCTATGCCCAGCCGACGTACCAACAGGCACTGATGTAGTATTGAAAGCGAGGAAGACAAGGCTCGTTCGATGAGTGGATTCAGGGAACCCGGGTTCGCAGACCGGCAAAAGGCGGCGCAGGACGCCCGCAAAAATCTTTTGAACAAATTCAAGTCGCAGCCGGGGCACGACGATCCCGCGGTCGCGGCACGTCGCGCCGAGCGCGAGGCACTCGCGGCCAGGCGCGCCGAGACAAAAGCCGCGCGCGAGGCCGAAAAGGCCGAGCAGAAGCGTCTCGAGGAAGAAGCCAAGGCCGCTGAAGCCGCACGGATCGCCCGCGAAGCGGAAGAAGCGACCGCCAGGCAAGCTGCGCTCGAGGCTGAGCAAAAGGCCAAGCGCGACGCGCGCTACGCTGCTCGCAAGGCCAAGCGCAAGTAACGTTCAATTGAAATTGAATTGAGACATCGCTCCGGGGCGGTCGACATGACCGCCCCTGGAACTGCGAGTGCGCACGTTCGTCCCCGCGAGCGCCCCGCGACGACAGTTGAAGATCAGTTCTTTTTCATCATCCCGTCGTCTTTCTTCATCCCGTCCTTCGACATGTGGTCCTTCTTCATGCCGTCGTCCTTGGACATGGTTTCCTTCTTCATGCCGTCCTTGGACATCGTGTCCTTCTTCATCATGCCGTCGTCCTTGCCCATTTTGTCCTGAGCAAAGGCGGCCGGCGACAGCGCGAGGCCCAGCGAGAGCGCGGCGACCGAAGCGCCGAGCACGATGCGGTTGCGAATGGTCATGAGCAATGTTCCCTTCGAGATGACGTTGGTCAGCGACGGATGCCGCTATCCAGTCTCGACGGATCGCCAGCCGAAATTGTTACGCGGCCGTCGATAAAATTCGAGCGCGCCGGCTACCATCCATCGTTCGGTAGAGAACCCGCGCCTGCGGCGGGGACCGGGAGTGTGCAGCGCAGCAAGACTGAGACTTGCCGCGGCATTCGGTCTCGAACTATCAGACTAGAGAACATCGGGTGGAAGACCGGCTAGGATGGGCCTCCGCGCCAGTCTCAAGACCCACCCAAATCGCACCAAACAAGAACCGTCCAAGGGGATCAATCCATGTTCACGCGCCGTCAACTGATCGCGACCGCCGTCGCCGCACCCGCCATTCTCCGCTTCGGCACCGGTACCGCGCACGCCGCGACCACGCTGAAGATCTCGCATCAATTCCCGGGCGGAACCATCGACAAGGGCGATTTCCGCGACCGGCTCTGTCGCATGTTCGCCGCTGAAGTGGCCAAGCGCAGCAATGGCGACATCACTGCTGAGATCTATCCGAACTCCTCGCTGATCAAGACCAACGCGCAGTTCTCCGCGATGCGCAAGGGCGCGCTCGACATCAGCCTCTATCCGATGCCCTACGCCGGCGGCGAACTGCCGGAAACCAATATCGGCCTGATGCCCGGCCTCGTGACCACCTACGACCAGGGCATGCGCTGGAAGAAGGAACCGGTCGGCAAGGCGCTGACCGACTTCCTCGCCGATAAGGGCATCATCCTGCTCACCTGGGTCTGGCAGGCCGGCGGCGTTGCCAGCCGCTCCAAGGCGATCGTGGCGCCGGAAGATGCCAAGGGCCTGAAGGTGCGCGGCGGTTCGCGCGAGATGGACATGGTGCTGCAGACTGCAGGCGCCTCGGTGCTGTCGGTCCCGTCGAACGAAATCTACGCAGCGATGCAGACCGGCGCCTGCGATGCCGGCATCACCTCCTCCACCAGCCTGATCTCGTTCCGCCTCGAAGAGGTCGCGAAGTCGCTGACCTCGGGCGCAGGCGCCTCCTACTGGTTCATGCTCGAGCCGCTGATGATGTCGAAGGCGATCTTCGACAAGCTGCCGAAGAACCATCAGGACATCCTGCTCGCGGTCGGCACCGAGCTCGAAGCCTTCGGCCGCAAGGGCGCCCAGGACGACGACGTCGAGGTCGCCAAGGTCTACGAGAAGGCCGGGGCCAAGGTCTCTGCGCTCGATGCCGCGACCGTCGGCAAGTGGCGCGACATCGCCCGCGACACCGCGTGGAAGGATTACGGCGCCAAGACCGCGACCGCGGCGAAACTGCTCAAGCTCGCCTCCGACGTTGCGGCATGATGCACGCTCCGGTTCCGGATCGTGACACCCAGAACAGCGCTGTCGCAAGGACCGGCCTTGCGGCAGCGCTCGATCGGGGTCTTGCCATCCTCAACAGCATCATCGTCGTGTTCGCAGCGTTCGCGCTGGTCGCGGCCTGCGCGATCCTGAGCTACAGCGTGCTCAGCCGTGCGCTGTTCAAGGCCGCCAATTACTGGCAGGACGAGGCCGCCGTGTTCCTCCTGGTCGGCGCGACCTTCATGACCGCGGCCTATGTGCAGCAGAACCGCGGCCATATCGGCATCGAGGCCTTCGTCGGCCTGCTGTCGCCGTTTGCGAACAAGGTCCGGCTCTGGCTCGTCGATGCCGCGACGTTTCTGTTCTGCGCCTTCTTCACCTGGAAATCCTGGACGCTGGCCCACGAGGCCTATGTCGATGGCCAGGTCTCGAACTCGATGTGGTCGCCGCCGCTCGCCATCCCCTATTCGCTGATGGCGCTCGGCATGAGCCTGCTCTGTGTCCAGATCCTCGTGCAGCTTGCGCTGCCCTTCACCGGAGCCAGGCGGCCATGAGCGTTTTCGGTATTGGCCTTGCCTACGGCATCGCGACGCTGCTCGTGATGTTCTCGGGCATGCCCATTGCTTTTGCCCTCGGCGCTGTCGCGGTCGTGTTCATGGGCATCTACATGCCCGCCGCATCCCTCGATACGGTGACGCAGAACGTTTACGAGGAGATGGCCTCGATCACGCTGTTGTCGATCCCGTTGTTCATCCTGAAGGGCGCGGCGATCGGCAAGTCGCGCGCCGGGCAGGATCTCTATTCGGCCCTGCACGCCTGGCTGCATCGCGTTCCCGGCGGCCTCGGCGTCGCCAATGTGTTCGCCTGCGCGCTGTTCGCCGCGATGGCGGGCTCCTCGCCCGCGACTTGCTCTGCGATTGGCTCGGCCGGCATCCCCGAGATGCGCAAGCGCGGCTATTCCGGTGGCTTTGCTGCCGGCATCATCGCCGCCGGCGGCACGCTCGGCATTCTGCTGCCGCCTTCGATCACCATGATCCTGTTCGCGGTCGCCGCGGAAAAATCGCTCGGCCGGCTCTTCCTCGCCGGAATCGGTCCGGGCCTGCTGCTGGTCTCGCTGTTCGGCGCCTATGCCGTGATCCGCTTCCGCCGGGAATATGCCGCGGCCGAAGCGATCTACAAGAAAGGCGGCCCGGAGGCTGCGATCCTGACCCGCGACGAGTACACACTCGCCGAACGCTTCAGCGTGCTGCCGCGCGTGATCCCGTTCGTGCTGCTACTCACCGGCGTCATGATCGCGCTCTATGGCGGCTACGCCACGCCGTCGGAAACCGCCGGCCTCGGCGGCCTCCTCGCGCTGGCACTGATCGCCGCCATCTACAGCGTCTGGCGGCCGAGCGATCTCGGCCCGATCATGAAATCGACGATCCGGGAATCGACCATGCTGATGATGATCATCGGCATGTCGCTGCTCTACTCCTACGTGATGAGCTATCTGCACATCTCGCAATCGGCCGCCGAATCCGTCGTCGCGATGCACCTGCCGCGCTGGGGCCTGTTGTTCGCGATCCTCGTCATGGTCGTCGTGCTCGGCTTCTTCCTGCCGCCGGTCTCGATCATCCTGATGACGGCGCCGATCATCCTGCCGCCGCTCCGTGCTGCCAATTTCGACATCATCTGGTTCGGCGTGGTCATGACCATCGTGATGGAGATGGGGCTGATCCACCCGCCGGTTGGCCTCAACATCTTCGTCATCCGCAATGTCGCGCCCGACATCCCCCTGAGCGAGGTGATCTGGGGCACGCTGCCCTTCGTGCTGCTGATGATGGCCGCCGTGCTGCTGCTCTGCTTCGTGCCGGAGATCTCGACCTGGCTGCCGGATATGGTGATGGGGCCGGACGGGAGCAGGTAGGGGCAATCGCAACTGCCGTAGGGTGGGTGAGCCCCAGCGCCCTGCGCGAAGCACAGGTCGCTGGGCGTAACCCACCTCTTTTGTTTCCGCGGAGACAAATAGTGGCGGGTTACGCCTTCGGCTAACCTACCCTACGATTCCTACGATGTCGCCCGCTTCTTCTTCGCGTTCAGCGCCGAGGCCACGCGGCTCACGGGCGGCTTGCCCAGCACGCTGCTCATCTCGTTCGTGGCCGCCAAAAGCCTGTCCATGTCGATGCCGGTCCTGACGCCCATGCCTTCAAGCATGTAGACGACATCCTCGGTCGCGACATTGCCGGTGGCGCCCGGCGCGTAGGGGCAGCCGCCGAGGCCGCCGGCGGCAGCGTCGATGACGCGGACGCCCTCCTCCATCCCCGCATAGAGATTGGCGAGCGCCTGGCCGTAGGTGTCGTGAAAATGCATCGCAAGCTTGGCCGCGGGAATGTTGGCGGCAACCGCGCGCAACATCTCCTTCGCCTTGGCGGGCGTGCCGACACCGATGGTGTCGCCGAGCGAGATCTCGTAGCAGCCGAGATCCCACAATGTCTTTGCCAGGTCGGCCACGGCCTTCGGCTTGATCTCGCCGTCGAACGGACAGCCAAGCACGCAGGAGATATAGCCACGCACCGGCACGCCGTCGGCCTTGGCGCGCGCGAGAACCGGCTTGAACCGCTCGATGGACTCCGCGACCGAGCAGTTGATGTTGGCCCGTGAAAAGCCTTCGGACGCTGCCGCGAACACCGAGACCACCTTCGCGCCCGCCGCGCGCGCGGCCTCATAGCCCTTCTCGTTCGGCACCAGCACGTGGAATTCGGCGTCCTTCACGTGACTCACGCCGCGCAGAACGGCATCCGAGCTCGCCATCTGCGGGATCGCCTTGGGCGAGACGAAGGCGCCGACCTCGACAGTATGAAGGCCCGCCGCGACCAGCGCTTCGACGAACGCGATGCGGGCCTCGACGCTGACCGGCGTCTTCTCGTTCTGAAGGCCGTCGCGCGGCCCCATTTCGATGATGCGGACCTGGTCGCTCATATCGTCACTCTCCCGACGGCTCGACCACGGCGAGCTCGACGCCTTCCTGGACGATGTCACCGACCTTGCATTTGATCGACTTCAGCACGCCGGCATAGGGCGCGCGCAGCGTCTGCTCCATCTTCATCACTTCCAGGGTGAGGATCGGCGCGCCCTTGTCGAGCTTGGCCCCCCTCTTCCGCCAGCACGGCGACAACAGTGCCCGGCAGCGGCGCCGCGATCTTGTCCTCGCCGGTCTGCTCCTCGCTCTCGCCGCCGAACGGATCGACCCAGTGCAGGTCGAACCGCCCGTTGCGTGTACGCAGGTAAAGCTCGTGGTCATCGATCACGGCCGCCACTGACGATTTGACGCCATCAAGCGTCAGGTCGAAACCGCCATCCTTCGGCGCAATCGAGAATGCCAGTTCGCGTTCGCCGATCACCAGAGTCGACGGCTCGCTGCCATAGTTCAGCGTGATCTTCTGCTCGGGCCCATGACCGACACCGTGACCGACACCATGGCCGGCGCGGAAGACAAAGCCGCGCTGGCGGCGGCCGACCGGCATCCAGCCGAAGGTCTGCCATGGCGAATGTGTCTCTGCCTGCGCAGCCTGCCGCTCCTGATTGACGATCGCGGCCACCGCCGCGCAGAGCTCGAGCTCGCCGGGCGCCGGCGCAGCCGAAGTCAGGACCGCAAGCTCGCGCTCGATGAAGCCGGTGTCGATCACATTCGTTCGCACCTTCGGATGCGTCATCAGCGCCGACAGGAATGGGATGTTGGTGACGATGCCGCGAACGTCCGAATCCTCCAACCCGCGGTTCAGCCGCTCAATCGCGACATCCCGTGTCGGCGCCCAGGCGATCATCTTGGCCAGCATCGCGTCGTAGTACGGCGACACGCTGTCGCCCTCGCGGTAGCCGGCATCGATGCGCAAGCCTCCGGTCTCCGCCGGCAACCGCCAGGTCGAGATCCGGCCGACCGACGGCATGAAGTTCTTGGTCGGGTTCTCGGCGTAGACGCGCGCCTCGACCGCGTGGCCGTTGAGGCGGATTTCGTCCTGCCTCAAGGGCAGCTCCTCGCCGAAGGCGACGCGCAGCTGCCATTCGACAAGGTCGATGCCCGTAATCAGCTCGGTCACGGGATGCTCGACCTGGAGCCGCGTGTTCATCTCGATGAAGAACACGTCCTTGCCGTCGGAGACGAACTCGATCGTGCCGGCGCCGACATAGTTCACGGCCCCCGCAGCTTTTCGCGCGGCTGCGCACACCGTTTCGCGCTGTGCGGCATTCAGCGTCGGCGACGGCGCCTCCTCTATCACCTTCTGGTGCCGGCGCTGCAGCGTGCATTCGCGCTCGAGCAGCGACACGAGATTGCCGTGGCTATCGCCGATGATCTGCACCTCGATATGCCGGGGATTGTCGACATATTTCTCGATCAGCATGGTGTCGTCGCCGAACGCCGCCTTGGCCTCGCGCTTGGCGCTGACGATCGCAGGGACAAGTTCAGCCGCCGAGCGCACGATGCGCATACCGCGGCCGCCGCCGCCGGCGGACGCTTTCACCAAGATGGGGAAGCCGATCTCCTCGGCCGCCTTGGCCAGCGTCGCTTCGTCTTGGGCTTCGCCGTGATAGCCGGGCACCAGCGGTACGCCTGCCTTCTCCATCAGTGCCTTGGAGCCGGATTTCGAGCCCATCGCCGTCATCATCCCGGCGGTCGGGCCGACGAAGACGAGCCCCGCATCGAGGCAAGCGTGCGCGAACTCGGCATTCTCCGACAGGAAGCCGTAGCCGGGGTGCACGGCTTCAGCGCCGCTCTTTCGTGCCGCCTCGATCAGCCGCTCGACGTTGAGGTAGCTGTCGCGCGCCCGCGCGGGGCCGAGCAGCACGGCCTCGTCAGCGAGCGCGACATGCATCGCGTCGCGATCGGCCTCGGAATAAACGGCGACCGTGCGCAGGCCCATGGCGCGCGCGGTGCGGATGACGCGGCAGGCGATCTCGCCGCGGTTGGCGATCAGGAGCGTGCGAAAACGCCGGTAGAGCTTTGAGCTATCCATCGCATCACATCCTGAACAGGCCGAACTTCGTCGGTTCGATCGGCGCATTCGACGCCGCCGAGAGGCCAAGGCCGAGCACGAGCCGCGTGTCGGCCGGATCAATCACGCCGTCGTCCCAGAGACGCGCGGTCGCGTAATACGGGTGCCCCTGGCCCTCATACTGCGCGCGGATCGGGCTGCGGAATTGCTCTTCCTCTTCCTTCGACCAGCTATCGCCCTTGGCTTCGATATTGTCGCGGCGGACCTGGCTCAGCACCATCGAGGCCTGCTCGCCGCCCATCACCGAGATGCGCGCGTTCGGCCACATCCAGAGAAAGCGCGGACTGTAGGCGCGGCCGCACATGCCGTAATTGCCGGCGCCATAGGAGCCGCCGATCACGACGGTAAACTTCGGCACGGAGGCGGTCGCAACCGCCGTGACGAGCTTCGCACCGTCACGCGCAATGCCGCCCGCCTCGTACTTTTTGCCGACCATGAAGCCCGTGATGTTCTGCAGGAACACCAGGGGAATGCCGCGCTGGCAGCACAGCTCGATGAAATGCGCGCCCTTGAGCGAGCTCTCGCTGAACAGGATGCCGTTGTTGGCGATGATGCCGACCGGATAGCCCCATATATGGGCGAAGCCGCAGACCAGCGTCGTGCCGTAAAGCTTCTTGAACTCGTCGAATTCCGAGCCGTCGACGATGCGGGCGACGATGTCGCGCACGTCGAACGGCTTTCTTCCGTCGACCGGCACCACGCCGTAGATCTCCTCCGCCGCAAACAGCGGGTCGCGCGGCGGGTGCATGTTGAGATTCGGCCGCGCCGATGGTTTCAGCGTCCCGACGATGCGCCGGGCGATCCCGATCGCGTGGGCATCGTTCTGGGCATAGTGATCGGTGACGCCGGACTGGCGCGAATGGACGTCGGCGCCGCCGAGCTCTTCGGCGCTCACGACTTCGCCGGTCGCGGCCTTCACCAGCGGGGGGCCACCGAGGAAGATGGTGCCCTGGTTGCGCACGATGATGCTCTCGTCCGACATCGCCGGCACATAGGCGCCGCCGGCGGTGCAGGAGCCCATCACGATCGCGATCTGCGGGATGCCCTGCGACGACATCTGCGCCTGGTTGTAGAAGATGCGGCCGAAGTGGCGCTCGTCCGGAAAGATCTCGTCCTGGAGCGGCAGGAAGGCCCCGCCGGAATCGACCATGTAGACGCAGGGAAGATTGTTCTGCCGCGCCACGTCCTGCGCGCGCAGATGCTTCTTCACGGTCATCGGATAGTAAGTGCCGCCTTTGATGGTGGCGTCGTTGGCGACGATCACGCACTCGCGGTCCGAGATGCGCCCCACCCCGGTCACGACGCTCGCCGAATGCACGTCGCCGCCATAGAGGCCGTAGGCTGCAAGCGGCGACAGCTCCAGGAACGACGTCCCGGGATCGACCAGCAAGTCGACACGCTCGCGCGCCAGCATCTTGCCGCGCGCGGTGTGACGGTTGCGTGAGGCCTCGCCGCCGCCACCGGCAACCTGGCTCAGCTTTTCGCGCAAGTCGGCGACGAGCCCGCGCATCGCGTCGGAATTGCGTGCAAAATCGGATGAGGAAGGATCGATGCTGGAATGGAGCGGCATGTGGTCCCGCGTTTTCTTTTGACGTGGTGGGAGGCCGCGGCAGGTTGAACCAGTCTCGCGGCAATTCCAATTGCGTGGAAGCTTAAGCCGTCTCGGCCATCAGCTCGCGGCCGATCAGCATGCGGCGAACCTCCGAGGTGCCGGCGCCGATCTCGTAGAGCTTGGCGTCGCGCCACAGGCGCCCTGTCGGAAACTCACTGGTGTAGCCGACGCCGCCGAGCGCCTGGATCGCCTCGCCCGCCATCCACGTCGCCTTCTCCGCGGAATAGAGGATCGCCGCGGCGGCGTCCTTGCGCAGCGTCCGCGCGTGATTGGCGCGGTCGCAGGCGCGACCGACGGCGTAGACATAGGCGCGCGTGGCCTGCCAGGTTGAATACATGTCGGCGAGCTTGCCCTGCATGAGCTGGAAGTCGCCGATCGGCTGGCCGAACTGCTTGCGCTCATGCATGTAAGGCACGACCACGTCCATGCAGGCCGCCATAATCCCGAGCGGGCCGCCTGAGAGCACGGCGCGCTCATAGTCGAGGCCGGACATCAGCACCTTGACGCCCTCGCCCACGCCGCCGAGCACGTTCTCTTCCGGAACCTCGCACTCGTCGAAGAACAGGGGATAGGTGTTGGAGCCGCGCATGCCGAGCTTGTCGAGGTGCTGGCCATGGGTGAAGCCCTTAAAACCCTTCTCGACGAGGAAAGCGGTCATGCCGCGCGGGCCGGCCTCCGGATCGGTCTTGGCGTAGACGACCAGCACGTCGGCGTCGCCGCCATTGGTGATCCACATCTTGGAGCCGTTGAGCACATAGCGGTCGCCGCGCTTGTCGGCACGCAGCTTCATCGAGACGACGTCCGAGCCAGCGCCGGGTTCGGACATCGCGAGCGCGCCGACATACTCGCCGGAGATCAGCTTCGGCAGATAGCGCTGCCGCTGCGGGTCGGTGCCGTTGCGGCGGATCTGGTTGACGCAGAGGTTGGAGTGGGCGCCGTAGGACAGCCCCACGGCGGCCGAACCGCGCGAAATCTCCTCCATGGCGACGATGTGGGCGAGATAGCCCATGTTCGAGCCGCCATATTGCTCCGGCGCGGTCATGCCGAGCAGGCCGAGGTCGCCGAAGCGTTTCCAGAGGTCGGCGGGGAACAGATTGGCCTTTTCGATGTCGGCGGCGCGCGGGGTGACCTCAGCCTCGACGAAGGCGCGCACGGTGTCGCGCAGCATGCTGATGTCTTCGCCCAGATCGAAATCGATACTCGGGATGTTCAAGGCGATTCCTCCAATTTCTTGTCGCCCGAACCTACCTCCGCCCGGGCGCCCTGGCGGTCGAAAAGGTTGCATTTTCCGCCAAGTTTGGCGAGGATTTTTCATGCCCTTCCAAGCCGCAACCGCGACGCCCCGCCGCGCCATGACCCCTGCCGCCTTCGTCCGCGGCGTGGCTGCCGCTTATGCCCGCTACGGGCGGGATCCGGCCGAGGCACTGAGCAAGGGGCAGGTCACCGAAGACCTTGTCAAATCGGGGGACGGCCGGGTGACGGCGACCCAGTTCGAGGCGCTGGCGGGCCATGCGATGCGCGAGCTCGACGACGAGGCGCTCGGCTGGTTCTCGCGGCGGCTGCCCTGGGGAACCTATGGCATGCTGTGCCGCGCCTCGATCACTGCGCCCAACCTCGAGGTGGCGCTCAAGCGCTGGTGCCGGCATCACCGCCTCCTGACCGAGGACGTGCTGTTCGAGCTGTCGCTCGGTGAAGAGACCGCGACCATCTCCATCCGCGAGCAGCGCGATCTCGGCCCCTTGCGCGAATTCTGCCTGGTCACCCTGCTCCGCTATGTCCTCGGCTTCTCCTGCTGGGCGGTCGATTCCGCAATCGCGCTGCGCAGGGCCGAATTTCCCTATGCCGAGCCCGGCCACGTCTCAGTCTATCCGACGATCTTCTGCAGGAACCTGAGCTTCGATGCGGACGGCACCCGCATCGTCTTCGACAAGCACTATCTTTCGCTGCCCCTCACCCGCAGCGCCGCCGACCTCGACAACATGCTCAAGGGCGCATTGCGGCTGACCGTGCTGCCCTATCGCCGCGACCGGCTTCTGGTCGAACGTGTCCGCCGCGTGCTCCGCAATGCGCGCGGACGCATTCTCGGCGCAGAGGATGTCGCGAGCGAGCTGGCGCTTTCCACGCGCACCATGCATCGGCGCCTGCGCGAGGAAGCGACCTCGCTGCGCGATCTCAAGGAAGAGGCGAAGTTCGAGCTCGCCAAGCAGGAGCTGATGCGTGGCCGGGTGCCGATCAAGCGGATCGCTGAGATCGCCGGCTTCCGCAACGAAAAGAGCTTTTCCCGCGCTTTCCGCACCTGGACGGGCGCCTCGCCGCGCGAGTTTCGCGGCAGGTATCGCTGAGGCGCGCATAAACGCGCTGGCGCCTGGCCGTCATAATTTTACGGCCCCCGAGATGAACCTCGGAGGCCGCAACGTCTCGAAACCGGTTTCGATTTGAGCCCTTAGTTCGAATTGGTCTGGCCGCCGGAGCGGACCTTGCTGCGCGAGTGCGTCTGCTTCGGCTGGAACGCAAAAGCGTCGTTGGGGATCTTCGCGCCGCCGCTCTGCGAGCACATACCGCCAATGCCGGCGGCTGCAGCGCGGCAAGCTTCCATCGTCTGATAGCCGCAGCCATGCGCGGCCTGGGCGCCGTTGGTGATGCAGAAATCGTCGGCGCGTGCGGCCGGCGCAGTCATCACGAGAAACGCGGATGCAAACAGCGTCGCGGCGGACGCAACAAACGTCTTCGAGGTCGAGGTCATCTTGTCTTTTCCTGCTTCAGGGTCCCACAAAAGAGTCCTCGGCATGCGACGCAGGCTGAGGGTTCACACCCCGGATGTAGGCCATGCACCGGAGCCGACAATCACGGCTCAGTGCATTGCAGGGCTTCGCAAATCACATGTCACAGTTAGGTGAGTTACTAAGTTTTTGTGACAGCCTATTCTTTCGCTTTTTATGAATTCGCGCTCAAACGTTGCGGTTCCCCTATCCTGCCGACGCAGTCGCGGCGACTTCCTGCAGCGGCAGTGGCACATCCTTCGCAACGCCCAGCACCGGAAAGCTGCGGACGTTCTTGACGTTCGGCATCGCTGCAAAATGCAGGAGCTGCTGACGCATGCTCTCGACGCTCGGCGCGACGCACTTCAGCAGATAATCGGTGTCGCCCGAAATCCGCCAGCACTGCTGGATGCGCGGGATCGCGGCGATCGAGCCCTCGAACGCCTCCAGCACCGGCTGGGCCTGGCTACCGAGCTGGATCGAGACGAACGACACCACTTCAAAGCCGAGCAGCCGCTCGTCGATGACGGCGCGGACCGCCCGGATCACGCCGCGGCTGAACAGTGATTTCAACCGCCGCAGGCAGTTGGGCGCGGACACGCCGACGCGCAGCGCCAGCTCGTTGTTGCGGACCCGCCCGTCCTGCTGCAACTCGGAGAGTATTTTCAGATCGACGCCGTCGAGCTGGTCACGCCCGGCCATCCCCCACCTCGCCCTGATCCCGTCATGGCGGCAGCGAAGCACGCGGGGGAATCGCTGCCAAGGGGGCCGGCGCTGGGTTCAGCCTTCGCATCATAGCCGGCCATCATGAGCTTTCATGCGGCTCCAAAACGTGGATGCCCGGGACAAGCCCGGGCATGACGAATCTGCTGCAAGAAATCCGGGGTGGTTCAGTAGGCCGCCTTCAGTGCGTCCAGGGCTCGCCGCGCCGGAACGAGAAATTGTCCGCATACGCGACCGGGCGGCGCAACGATTCCTGGGGCTCTATCACCTGGTAGGCGATGCCCTTGCGCTCGCAATAGGCGACCGCCTCTTCCTTGGAGTGGAAGCGCAGCGTAATCTGCTGCTTCATGTCGCCGGACGAGGTCCAGCCCATTAGCGGCTCGACCGCGCGCGGCTGCTCCGGCTCGTAGTCGAGTTGCCATTCCCGGGTCTTGGACCGGCCGGATTGCATCGCGTTCTTGGCGGGCTTGTAAATGCGTGCGGTCATTGGCTGGTCGGCCCTTTTCGTCATTTCGTTCGATTTTAGTGCGTCACGGTAGCAGTTGGTGGAAACCGCGGGCATAGTATAGAGACACCTTTCGGGAACTGATCGGTGATTCCGGCCCCCCGGCAGCCTCACCGACGGGTATAGTCATTATGCTGCACCGTGACAATTGCGTACCCGCCATCCGCCCCGGGATCCCGCCCGGCGGCACTGCCTCGCTGATGCTCGCGTATCTGTCTCTTTCGAAAGCTCCCGTCGCATGGCCTTCCTGAATGTCAATGCTACGCTCCCCGAGAAAGGCCGCGACCTCAGGCTCGACCTGTTTCGCGGCGTCGCGAACTGGGCGATCTTCCTCGACCACATCCCCGACAACGTCGTGAACTGGATCACGACGCGCAACTACGGCTTTTCCGACGCCGCCGACCTCTTCGTCTTCATCTCCGGCTACACCGCCTCCTTCGTCTATGCGCGGATGATGCTGGAGCGCGGCTTCATCGTCGGCGCCACCCGGCTCACCAAGCGGGTCTGGCAGCTCTACGTCGCCCACATCATCCTGTTCGTGATCTACATCGCCTCGATCAGCTATTTGGCGCTGCGCTTCGGCGATTCCGAGATCATCAACGAGTTCAACGTCGCCGGCCTCGTCGACAATGCCACCGAGACGCTGCGCCAGGGCCTGTTCCTGCGCTTCAAACCGCTCAATCTCGACGTGCTCCCGCTCTACATCGTGCTGATGGGACTGTTTCCGCCGGTGCTCTGGTTCATGCTGCGCAAGCCCGACCTGACGATGATCGTGTCCATCGCGCTGTGGCTCGCTGCGCGTCACTTCGGCTGGAATCTGAACGCCTATCCGGCCGGACAGTGGTACTTCAATCCCTATTGCTGGCAGGTGCTGTTCGTGTTCGGCGCCTGGTGCGCCATGGGCGGCGCGCGACGCTCGGGCGCGCTGATCAACTCGCCGATCACGTTATGGCTCTGCCTCGGCTATCTCTTGTTCGCGCTGATCATGACCATGGCCGGCCGCTTCCCCACCTTCGGCGGCATGTTCCCGGAATGGCTGTTCGCGGCCTTCAACCCGAACGACAAGACCAACCTCGCCCCCTACCGCTTCATCCATTTCGCCGTGATCGTGATCCTGGTGATCCGCTTCGTGCCGAAGGACTGGCCGGGCCTGGAGTGGAAGATGTTCGATCCCGTGATCGTTTGCGGCCAGCAGTCGCTCGCCGTGTTCTGCGTCGGCGTGTTCCTGTCTTTCGTAGGCCATTTCGAGCTGTCGATGAGCTCCGGCTCGCTGTTCGCGCAGATATTCGTCAGCGTCGCCGGCATCGCGATCATGACGACGGTGGCCTATTACATTTCGTGGTCAAAGAAGCAGGACAAGCCACTGAAGCCGCCGCCGGCCAAGCCGGCGACGACGGCGAAGGCCGCCTAGAGCCGTTTCCGTTCCAATGGAATCGGAACGGAAATAGCTCAAGCCGCTCCGCTGTCGTACTCGGTGAACTTCTTGTAGATCCAGTCGCGGCCGTCGTGACGGCGCCAGACCTTGCCGTACACGAGCTGCCCGTTGATCGAGCGGCGCGGCACGATCACGGTCCAGAGGTGCCAGATCTCGGTCCAGCTTGCCCGTGGACTGACGGTTCGGGCGTTGCGATCGAAAGACATAGCGCAAAACTCACAGGATACGAGCGCCGCGACGAACTGTGATCTTGTGTGAGCACCGATTTGCAGGCCCATCGCGAGCCGGGACCGACCTGATAGCAGTCGCCAAAGCAGCCGCAACAAGCGCTCGCCTTTAACCTAACCGATCAACCTTACTTGTCGTTATGGAGCGGCGAGCCCCGTTGAAAGCCGGCGCCAATTTTTCTAGAATGCATGCTGATTTGTTGAGGATGAGCGCGCCATGAGACGCGCTGCAATTTTAGACACGCTGCAATTTTGAACTGACGTCGAAGTTTGAAAAGAATTGGAATTTTTGAAACGAATTGACTGGCTGAGGCGACCGCAATGAACTTGCAATGTGCATGTCTGCGCCTGGCAGTGCGCTCGACGCCGCTCGCGCTCGTCAAGACCTCCGCCCAGGAATCGCCAAAGGCTGCGAACGACAACCAGACGGTTTGGCCGTTCATACCATTTCCGCTCGGCTGGTACGCCTCGAACTAATCCTGGAAAAGCGCAACGCCGCACAAGCGGAATATCATCGCTTGGCGGCGTCCGTTTAGGTATTGGGCGCTGAAATCCCCAACACCGATATGTCTGTGGCTACAGCCAAAGGTTCGACGAAGCTTCGATAATTTTGCGCCGGCCGACCGCTCCAATGCCTTGAAAACTCGCGCAAAAGTCGCGAGCCGCCGATCGCGAACGCTCGGAGTGAGGCCCTGAGTCAGCACGCGCGCATGCATGGACAGCCACCTCGTCTCACGTCCCTGTGAGCTGGAGCGCGGCCGGTGAATTTTCACGAGCGAGCCGTGACCAATGAACATCAGGCAGCAAGGCAAGGGGACGTTGTGAGCCCAATTGATACGACCGAGAAACTCTCCGACACGCCGGACACCACAAGCTCGCTGTTCGCACTCTGCGGGCTTGGCGTCGCGGGGATCGCAATGCTGGGGTGGATCTGCGGCCTCGGCTGGATCGCCTGGCGTCTCGCCGATTGGCTGGTGTTCTGAGCCGCATTCGCGGCCCCAAAGCCCTCGACATCACCCTTGGGGGTATCAACTTCGGGACTGGTCCGCGCAGCTGGCTTCGGCCCCCAACCATTGGAATCGTTGAGTGCGTTTCTGATAGTCAGCCCGAAAGCCCCCTGGCGGGCGCCTAACCCTCCCCGCGAATCTGACAGTTCGGACACACCCACGTGTCTCCCCGCACCGTCGCCGTCGAACGCGCATCCCGGTAGGCACCAACATTCCTCTTGATCGAAAGGACGCCGCATGATCAAGGGTCCGACGTGCTGATGAGCACAGCCCCCCGCCCCTTGCTCCCCCGTTCCGCTTGTGGAATCCGTTGACGTGAATATTCGCCAGGACTTCAACCAAAACGGCGCGAGGGAAAATATTTCGGTTTTGCGCCTTCCATATTTGCGATCATTGCTGTTCGGCATTTTGCTGTCTGCCAGCCCGCTTGCAGTTCTGGCGCACGGTTTCCTCGGCGCCGGCGCAATCGTGACCGGCGCCCTTCTCGCCGTCCCGCTCGCGCTGCTGATAGTGTTTGGCGACTGGGAGAGCCTGCGTCGGCCGAACGCCTGCGACCTGCTGTTCGCTGCGTTCGCCGCGCTGGCGGTGGCCTCGCTGGCAGTCAACGGCGTGGAGGGGAACACGCGCGAGGCGGTCCTATTGGTCTTCACCTTGGCGGCCTATCCTGCGGCAAGGCTATCGGGGCGAAATCTCTATCATGGCGGCGCGATCGCCGTGCTTGCTGCCGTCACGCTGGTAGGCACGGCGGCCACCGCCTGGGCGCTTGTCGAGCAGTGGTACTGGCCCCACGGCAAACCGATGGTCTTCGGCGCCTACGACGCGGCGCCGGGGCAATTTGCGATGGTTGGCGGCCTCGCGCTGCTGCTCGCGTTGAGCTCGGGAACGCTGACTGGCGCCCGGGCGCTTGTGGCCGGCGTTCTCACGCTCCTGGTTTCTGCCGTGCTGGCCGCCTCGATCGTGCGGTTTACCTGGTGGACTCAACCGGTCGGTGCAACACTCTAATCCTTTAGCAGAGATGGAGTGTGGGCATGAAGCAGCGACGTCGCATCTATTATTCTGCGGTTCAGCGGTCTGAGAT
>NZ_LGHL01000319.1 GCF_001908205.1 Bradyrhizobium sp. NAS80.1 | reverse complement strand
TTTTTCGCCTTCTGGTTTGAACAATATCGCTCGGGCGTGCTCGCCCGATGGAATAGCAAGCTTTCGAGCTCGTTCAATCTGATCCTTTGTGTCGATCCGGTACTTGGGGTGGTCAAAGCTGATAAATATTGTTGGGGAGATGCTCGACCAATTTCGAATTACATCGTCGTATTTTTCGGGAGACCAGTCCCTCGGTGAGTAATCTCCTTCGTAGATCTCGGACAAATCCGAGTCTTTGGACGCCTCATACCCGCCGCTATCCAAAAATATCGCGGAGGCAAAATCCAACTGAGGCAGCAGCAATCCATGTGAAATATCGTAGGCGCTGACCAAGACTTCATCGGAGATATACTCCTCCGAAGCCTTGAGTATCTTCTGTACTTTCGGGAATCCCTTGCTTGAGAAGGACGGCAGCAGAATAGGAATCTTTAGTTCTGTACCATTGCCTAGACGGATGAGGCGCCTTTTTGCGAGCATTCTAGCCTCGCCCGGTCCAGGCAGGATGCGCACCGTCCGCAGGGCGGTGAACTGCCGGCTTCACAGCTGTACGTTTCCTTGAGGGGAATGCCTTTGGATAGGAAGTAGCTGTAGACGTCATCTTTGCTCCAATGAACAAATGGCGCCATGACGGATAGTCGCCCGTCAGAGCACTGTTGAATGAGGGCATCAATTTTCTGGGTGAAATCGGGAGAGCAGTCGTAATATGGAGTGCCGCTGTGGATGCCGATGGCGATTCCACCAGAGTCGCAGCGGCCGAGCAGTGCTGCGGAGAAGATCAAGAAAGCATTCCTCCCGATCAACTCGCCGGGGCCGTACGACCGAAGGGGCGCTACCCGAATTTCGTCGACTGGGATCCCAATGATCTCCTTCAAGCGAGCGACAGATTGTTGCTCCATGTGTCGGGATGCTTGTCCGAAGTCTAAAAAAAAGGCCGCGCACGGTGAGGCCCTTTGCCTTCAACATCAGGGCCACCGACGTAGAATCAATTCCACCACTGAATAGGACCGTTGCCTTATTCATGAACCGCACCCTATAGGCGAATCGAAGAGCTGCGCTCTTAAACCTTAGGTGGTGTCTTTGCTGCGATCTAGATTCCGCCCGTTCTGTACCCAAAACAAAAACGGCCGGATCTTTCGATCCGGCCGTCACGCAGAACGCTACTGGCTAAGATTACGCTACGCGACGCAACTTAGCCCCCGCCCAATTCTAGAACTTGATTAGCTGGCCTTCTTCGCCGGCGCGGTGTCGCCGACCTTCTTCTGGATGGCGCGCTTCAGCTCGACGGCGCGCGGCGACAAGGCCTCGGTGTTGGCCTTGAGCAGGTAGGCATCGAGGCCGCCGTTGTGGTCGACGCTCTTGACCGCGTTGGTGGAGACGCGCAGGCGCACGTTGCGCCCCAGGGCTTCGCTGATGAACGTCACGTTGACGAGGTTCGGCAGGAAGCGGCGCTTGGTCTTGATGTTGGAGTGGCTGACCTTGTGGCCGACGAGGGGGCCCTTGGCTGTCAGTTCGCAGCGGCGAGACATGGCAAAAATCCTTATCCTTTCCCCCAAGCGTTGCGGCGGCCATTCGGGGCGCCACGGGGGTGCAAATTCTCTGTCCTTGCAGGGAGCGGGCGGACGTATAGGGGGGAAGGGGCGGGCAGTCAAGTTTTTGGGGCGGCCTTTTCGCCTCTCCCCGCCTGCGGGGAGAGGCCGGAATGCGCGCGATTAGCGCGTATTCCGGGTGAGGGGGAGTCTCCGCGGGGGGAGGGGCCGGCTCATGGGCCGCCAACTGTCACCGCCCCCGCGGAGAGCCCCCCTCACCCCAACCCTCTCCCCGCAAGCGGGGCGAGGGGGGAAGGCGCAGCGGAGCGAGGTGAAGAGCCGCGCCCCCCGATCACCAAAACGGCAATGTTTGAAACGCCTTACATCACATAAAGGGCGTATTCGCACTCGAAAACTCCCGTGGGTTCCCGGCCTGACTTGCGCGGACACATTGTCTGCCGCGGTTTTTGGCTTAAGTAACAGCGGTTGCGCCCCGATTGGATCATTTCGTGTTCAATTCCCCCCATCTTGCGCCCCGGCTGGATCGTGCCGGCCGGCTGGCCTTAGCGGCCTTTTGCGGGCTCGTCCTTGCGTGGGGGGCCGAGCCCGTGGCGGCGCAGGGTAAGCTCGAGGCGCAGTATGAGGCGACGCTGGCGGGCATTCCCGTCGGCAAGGGCGCCTGGAACATCGATATCCAGGACGACGTGTTTTCGGCGGCGGCCTCCGGCGGAACTTCGGGCATCCTGAAGTCGATCGCGAACGGGTCCGGCACCGGCGCCTCGCAGGGGCGGGTGGTCAACGGCGCGCTGGTCGCGACCGGCTACCAGGCCTCCACCACCACCTCGAAGAAGACCGAAACGATCCACATCACGCTCGACAAGGGCAATGTGAAGGAGTTCGGCATCGTGCCGGAGCCGCCGGTCGACCCTGATCGCATCGTCGTCACCGACGCGCATCGCCGCGGCGTCTGGGATCCGATGACGTCCTCGCTGCTGCGTGTGCCCGGCACCGGCGACCCTGTTACGCCGGAGGCCTGCCACAGCGGTGCGCCGGTGTTCGATGGCCGCATGCGCTACGACCTCAAGCTCGATTTCAAGCGCATGGAGACGGTGAAGGCCGAGAAGGGCTATCGCGGCCCGGTCGTGGTCTGCGCGCTCTATTTCGTGCCCGTGGCCGGCTACATCCCGGATCGTCCCGTGATCAAATACCTCGCGGCCCAGCGCAACATCGAGATCGCCTTCGCTCCCATCGCCGGCACGCGCATCCTGGTCCCGTTCCGGCTGAGAGTGCCAGACGCCCTTGGGGCCGGCGATGCTGGAAGCGACCAGCTTCATCACCACCCCCCAGCCGCCCAGGGTTGCGAAGACGCAGTAATCCCCTTCCGTCATTCCGGGGCGCGCGCAGCGCGAGCCCGGAATCCATGGTGAGACAAACGCTGCGGAGCGATGGATTCCGGGCTCGCGCCAAGTGGCGCGCCCCGGAATGACGACGGAGAGAGTTTGCCGCGCCGCTCCAACACCTTACACGCCGTCACCCCGCCATTCTTCAGAGGGCCACTTCTACCGTGCATGGGGTTGTTTTCACGAAAATGAGTTTGCGCCCCCTGAGGCCCTGGAATCCGTTTGACTCCTCCTCGATTCTGATTCGACTCCGCGCCATCCCCAACTTAAGGAAATCCATTATCAAATCGTCACTTGTACGACGGCGCAAAACTCCATCTAGTGCGCAGCCAATAAGAGTCCCGCGACATGTTGCGTGAACGGAACAGGACTCAAAGTGGAGTCAGCGATTCGGCCGCGATTCGTTCTAGAGTCGTTCCGATGCTTAAAGAGCCAGGGAAAAGCGTCGCAAAGTGAGACAGTTGCGCGAGATTTTGCTCCCTCGCCCCGCTTGCGGGGAGAGGGAGCAGGCGGCCTCCGGCCGCCGTTCTATTTATGCGAACGCCGATGCGGAGCATCGGCTATGGTGAGGGGGAGTCTCCGCAGGGACGGTGACAGATGGATTCGCGGAGAGTCCCCCTCACCCGGATCGCTTCGCGATCCGACCTCTCCCCGCAAGCGGGGCGAGGTGACTTCCAAGCGCTTCGCGCGTCTTCGCTTCGCCCCTGACACGCCCCAGACAGCACTGACATTCGCCCAAATCGCCACTACCTAATCCCCAGAATGGCCTTTTCCCCATCCCCCTTCGCTTCCGAGCGCGCCCCTGGCGCTGGCGTCACTGCAGTGCTCGGGCCGACCAACACCGGCAAGACCCATCTCGCCATCGAGCGGATGCTCGCGCATTCCTCGGGCATGATCGGGCTGCCGCTGCGCCTGCTTGCGCGCGAGGTCTACAACAAGATCGCCGCGCGGGTCGGCAGCGAAGCCGTCGCGCTTGTGACCGGCGAGGAGAAGATCAAGCCAAAGAACCCGCGCTACTGGGTCTCGACCGTCGAGGCGATGCCGCGCGACTTGGATGTCGCCTTCCTTGCCGTCGACGAGGTCCAGATCGCCGCCGATCTCGAACGCGGCCACGTCTTCACCGACCGCATCCTCAACCGCCGCGGCCGCGACGAGACGCTGCTGCTGGGGGCTGCAACGATGCGGCCCATCGTCGAGCGGCTGCTCCCGGGCGTGTCGATGATCACGCGGCCGCGCCTGTCGCAGCTCGAATTCGCCGGCGACCGCAAGATCACGCGCCAGCCGCGGCGCACCGCCATCGTCGCCTTCTCTGCCGATGAGGTCTACGCCATCGCCGAGCTGATCCGCCGCCAGCATGGCGGCGCCGCCGTGGTGCTGGGCTCGCTGTCGCCGCGCACCAGAAACGCACAAGTGGCGATGTTCCAGAACGGCGATGTCGATTACCTCGTCGCCACCGACGCCGTGGGCATGGGCCTCAATCTCGACGTCGACCACGTCGCCTTCGCCTCCGATCGCAAATTCGACGGCTATCAGTTCCGCCGCCTGACGCCAGCCGAATTTGCGCAGGTCGCCGGCCGTGCCGGCCGCGCCACCCGCAACGGCACCTTCGGCACCACGGGGCGCTGCGCGCCGTTCGAGCCCGAGCTCGTCAACGCGCTCCAGAACCACACCTTCGACAACGTGAAGATGCTGCAATGGCGCAACTCGAAGCTGGATTTCTCCTCGCTCGGCGCGCTGCAGGTGTCATTGAACCTCGCCCCCGGCCATGAGGCGCTGACGCGCGCGCCGATCGCCGAGGACATGCGCGTGCTCGATCACGCCGCCCGCGACGGCGAGGTGCGCGATATCGCGCATGGCAAGGCCGCCGTAGAGCGTCTCTGGGAGGCCTGCCAGGTCCCCGATTACCGGAAGCTGTCGCCGGCCGCCCACGCCGAGCTGGTGACCACGCTGTACGGGTTCCTGATGCAGAAGGGCTGCATTCCCGATTCCTGGTTTGCGGCCCAGGTCGATCAGGCCGACAACGTGACCGGCGACATCGACACGCTGTCGGCCCGGATCGCGCAGATCCGCACCTGGACCTTCGTCGCCAACCGCCCGGACTGGCTGAAAGACCCTGATCGCTGGCAGGGGGTCACGCGGGAGGTCGAAAATAAATTGTCAGATGCGCTCCACGAACGCTTGACGGAGCGTTTCGTTGATCGTCGTACCAGTGTATTGATGCGCCGCCTGCGGGAGAACACGAGCTTGAATACTGAAATCGGCAAGACCGGCGAAGTCATCGTCGAAGGCCATGTCATCGGCCGCCTCGATGGCTTCACCTTTGCACCGGATGCGGCGGAAGCTGGCTCCGATGCGAAAGCCTTGCAGGCTGCAGCGCAAGCGGTGCTCGCCGGCGAGATCAATGCGCGCGCCGAAAAACTGGGCAACGCGCCGGACGAGCAGTTCGTGCTGACCTCGGAAGGCACCATCCGCTGGACCGGCGATGCCGTGGCGCGCCTTTCTGCCGCAGACGACGCGCTGCATCCGCGCATTCGCATCATCTCGGACGAGCGTTTGACCGGCGGCCCCCGCGAGAAAGTGCAGGCCCGGCTCGACCTCTGGCTCAAGACGCATATCGAGAAGCTGCTCGGACCGATGTTCGAGCTCAGCAAGGCCGAGGACGTCACCGGCATTGCCCGCGGCATTGCCTACCAGCTCGTCGAGGCGCTTGGCGTGCTCGAGCGCCCGAAGATCGCCAATGAGCTGAAGGATCTCGACCAGCCCTCGCGTGCCACGCTGCGGAAATACGGCGTCCGCTTCGGCGCGTACCACATCTATTTCCCCGGCCTGTTGAAGCCCGCCGCGCGTGCGCTCGCAGCGCTGCTGTGGGCGCTGAAGCAGGACAATGTCGATCTCTCGGCACTGTCAGGTGCGCAGCATCTAGCAAGCTCAGGCCGCACCTCGTTCCCGGTCGACAAGCAGCTGCCGCGCGATGCCTATCGCGTGCTCGGCTACAAGCAGGCTGGCGAGCGCGCCGTGCGCGTCGACATCCTGGAGCGTCTCGCCGATCTGATCCGTCCGGCGCTTGCGTGGCGTGAGAGCTCGCCCGGCGAAAAGCCCGCCGGCGCCTTCGACGGCCGCAGCTTTGTGGTGACGCAGGCCATGACCTCGCTCACCGGTTCCGCGGGCGAAGATTTCGCCTCGGTCCTGCGCGCACTCGGCTATCGCATGGAAAAGCGTCCGCCGCTGCCGGCGAAACCCGTCGTGGCCGAAACGGCCGCCGCGGAGACGCCGGCGACCGAAGGCAGCGCCGAGACCTCGACCGAAACTGCGGCTGAGGCCGTCGCCGAAGAGGCGACCGCGTCCGAGACGCCCGCAGCCGAGGCCCTCACCGTCGAAGACGCGCCCGGCATGGAGCTGAACGACGAGCCCGCGCACGAGGAGCCGGCACTCGAAGCATCTCCAGATGCGCCGGTCACGCCGGAAGACGCCCCCGGCATCGCGCCGCCGGTGGAAGAAGCCGCTGCGCCCGCCGAGGCTGCTGCCGCCGAGACCGCTGCAACGGAAGCTGCCGCATCGGCCGATGCCCCTGCGCCTGCGGAAGCCGCAGCTGCGCCGACTGAACCCGAGCTCATCGAGGTCTGGCGTCCCGGCGGCCGTCACGAGGACCGCAAGCCGCGCCACGAGCGTCATCGCCACCAGCGCCACCACAATCAGCCGCGCGCTCAGGCGGCGGCGCCCGCAGAGGGCGAAGCGGTGCAGGCAGCCGACGGCGAGAAGCGCGGCGAGCGCCATCGCCATGGCGGGCATCGCAAGGATTTCCGCAAGGGGCGCGAAGAGGGCGGCCAGGGTGGCGATCGCCGCGAGCAGCGCGACGACAAGAACCGCCGCTTCGAAGGCAAGGACCGTGATCGCAACAAGGGCAAGCCCGGCGATCGCGATGGTGGCCGCGAGCATCGTGGCCGCGACCGCGACAAGGGGCGCGATCGTCGCGACCGCGAGTCGGGTCCCTCGCTGCGTCCCTATGCGTCGAGCGCCAACCCGCGCGAGCGCGATCGTCCAATCGATCCGAACTCGCCCTTCGCAAAGCTCGCCGCGCTGAAAGAGCAGCTCGCCGGTCGGAAGGAGTAGCGTAGCGTTTTCAAGCGAAGTGCGGAGCGGTTCGCGTGAAGAAAACGCGTCAGAAGGAATAGAGCCACGACCACAGAGCGGCAGCGCCTCGACAAATGGCTGTGGCACGCGCGGGTGGTGAAGGCGCGCACCTCCGCGGCCGAGCTCGTCGAGACCGGCCACGTCCGCATCAACGGCGTGCGCGAGACATCGCCGGGGCATGCGATCAAGATCGGCGATGTGCTGACCATCGCGCTCGATCGCACCGTGCGCATTCTGAAAGTGACCGCCTTCAACGAGCGCCGTGGTGATGCTGCCTCGGCACGGGTGCTCTACGAAGAGATGAGCGAAGCAAAACGCAATTAATTGTGCAGTAAATTCATTTCTTGGTCGATCAAACACATAAAGCCGTCATGATCGGCCGTTCCCGACCTTGCGGCGCCGGGCCATCCGCGCTACGCAAGCCGCGACTTCTAAAAGAGCTTTTCGGAGCGTTGGATGACTTACGTCGTCACTGAAAACTGCATCAAGTGCAAGTACACCGACTGCGTCGAGGTCTGCCCGGTCGACTGCTTCTACGAGGGTGACAACATGCTCGTCATCCACCCCGACGAGTGCATCGACTGCGGCGTGTGCGAGCCGGAATGCCCCGCCGACGCCATCAAGCCGGACACGGAACCGGGCCTGGAAAAGTGGCTTCAGGTCAACGCCGATTACGCCAAGAGCTGGCCGAACATCACCCAGAAGAAAGAATCACCCGCCGACGCGAAGGAATTCGACGGGATGGAGGGCAAGTTCGAGAAATATTTTTCTCCGAACCCCGGTTCGGGAGACTAATTTCCGCCCAAACTTAACCCTAATACCTTCGTTGCGGCCGAAAACCAGCCCTTAAGACCCCTAAATCATTGATTTTTGCGGGAAATGTGCTATATTGGGCACATTAAGCCGAACCCCGTCAGCCCCGTTTGGCCCCTCTGGGTTCCCGTGAAACCAAATGTCGAACAGGGGCGTGGCAGTTTCCGCGCGCAGGCTGTGTCACAGAAAACGCGTAAAAAGAGTACTTCAGCGAGGGCTTCCCATAAGGAGGCCAAAAAAGTCGCGACGGCCAGCCGTAGCGCATCCAAGGGTCGGACCGCGACTAAGGCGCCGGCTGCAAAGTCCTCGAAGAACAAAAGAAGCGCAATGCCTAACAAGACTGCCAAGCCGGCCGCGAAGGCGACCGTTTCCAAGCCTGCTGCCAAGGCTCCCGCTGCCAAGCCCACTGCGTCGAAGGCCCCTGTTGCTGCTCCTGCCAAGGCTCCTGCCGCTGCCAAGCCGGCCGTGAAGTCGGCGGCCGCTGCGCCGAAGGTCGAGGAAAAGAAGGTCGTGACCCAGCGTCAGGGCTTCAAGGCCAACGAATTCGTCGTCTATCCCGCTCACGGCGTCGGCCAGATCCTGGCCATCGAGGAGCAGGAGATCGCCGGTGCGAAGCTCGAGCTGTTCGTCATCAACTTCATCAAGGACAAGATGACGCTGCGCGTTCCGACCGCCAAGGTCGCCAATGTCGGCATGCGCAAGCTGTCCGAGCCCGCGCTGGTGAAGAAGGCGCTGGAGACGCTCAAGGGCCGTGCCCGCGTCAAGCGCACCATGTGGTCGCGCCGCGCCCAGGAATACGAAGCGAAGATCAATTCGGGCGACATCGTCGCGATCGCGGAAGTCGTGCGCGACCTCTACCGCTCCGAGTCGCAGCCCGAGCAGTCCTACTCTGAACGCCAGCTCTATGAAGCGGCGCTCGATCGGCTGTCCCGCGAGATCGCGGTGGTGCAGCACTCGACCGAGACCGAAGCGGTCAAGGAGATCGAGGCCCAACTCGCCAAGAGCCCGCGCCGCGCCAGCGCCAAGGCGGAAGCCGCCGACGGTGAGGGCGATACGGATGCCGAGGGCGATACCGACGATACGGATGGCGACGACACCACCGTTGCCGACGAGGCTGCGTAAGCGCCTCTCGCGTCGATCGCGGCGGATCAAAGGCCCGGCCGTTCGGCCGGGCTTTTTGTTGTGTGCCGAGTATGAGCGACAGCTTGGAGGTGGAAGTCCTCTATCCAGCCTGATGGCGGTGAAGGATTAGCGAAGCGCAAG
>NZ_LGHL01000318.1 GCF_001908205.1 Bradyrhizobium sp. NAS80.1 | reverse complement strand
CTTTATGGATCCTGTCGCCGGAAACGCCGGCACCGGACCGGAGCTGAGATTTGGAGGCTCGGTCGTCATCGCGGGTCAGTTTGGCTCCAGCTGGACACTGCTCGGTGCGGAACAAACGTCGAGCGGGTACGAAGTTGCCTGGAAGAACACAACCACTGGCAGTTTTACGGTATGGAGCACCGACAGTAATGGCAACGAAGTCTCCGGCACTTCGGAAACGGCTGCGTCGATTGTCTCGTTCGAGACGAGTTTCCACCAGGATTTGAACGGCGATGGAGTGATCGGTCCTCCTCAGTCTCCCTCCGCGACGGTGATTGAGGCGTTTGGAGCCACCAAGCTCGATCAGATCGGCAACAATTACTTCATGGATCCTGTCGCCGGAAACGCCGGGACTGGACCGGAGCTGAAGTTTGGGGGGGCGGTCGTCATCGCGGGTCAGTTTGGCTCCAGCTGGACACTGCTCGGTGCCGAACAAACCTCGAGCGGGTACGAGGTGGCGTGGAAGAACACAGCCACCGGCAGTTTTACGGTATGGAATACCGACAGTAACGGCAACGAAGTCTCCGGCTCTTCGGAAACGGCTGCGTCGATTGTCTCGTTCGAAACGAGTTTCCACCAGGATCTGAACGGCGATGGAGTGATCGGCGCCCCTGCAACGACAACAACTTCTGTGCCGACGATATCAATGAGCTATCAAGATTCGGCGAACTTCAATTTCCGATCGAACATAGACGCAAGCAGCCACCTTGGAAGCTTTGTTCAACTCGGGGGCGATAGCGGCTTGCCGTCGCATGCAGAGAGCCCCACGCCGGCATGCGAGTTCCAACACTTGCTCGAACATGCGATTGCGGCGGCTCCCGATCTTGGCCACGCCCTCACGGGCTTGTTCGGCGATCACCTTGACCATTTTTTGATTCGCTGAAGCCAAAGAGGCGTGGATGGGCCAAGCGCCGCCAACACCGAGAGCAGTGCGACGACTATGGCCGCGGCGATCAGGATCTTCTGCAGGCCCGCCTCGAGGCCGTGCAGCTCATAGAGACTCTTCATTTCAGCGTCACCGAGAAGAAGTGCGAGGCGACATAGAGCGCGAACGCGCCGCCGCCGCCCGACATCACCCAATAGATCCAGCGGCCAGCCTTGGCCGCGCCGGCGATTTGCTGACGCGCCTCGAGGACGCCGTCGACGATCGGTTTCATGATCGCGATGTCGGCGATCGCAGTGCCGACGAGGCCCTCGAGCTTGCGGACATCGTCGCGCATCGCGTCGATCTTCTGATGCATGTCGCGCCGGCCGAGCGAGGCCTTTTCGTCCTGGTCGCGCCATTGCGAAGTGAGCGACTTGACGGTCGTCTCGAGCCCGCCGAGCGTTCGGGCGAAGTCCCGCAGCGCAGCCTGGATGGATTCCGCTTCTGTCACTTCGCGCCCTCGCTGCCGTAGGTCTGCCGAACGCCCTCGTGCCAGGCGCGCCCTTCCTTGATCCGGTCGTTCGCCACTTTCAGCGCATCGCGCGTGCGCGCCAGGCGTTCGCGCGCGTCGCTATTGAGGCTTGCGCTGGGGTCGCCAGCCGCCTCGGTCCGGCCTTTCGGCACAAGCTGCCGTCGATCGCGCCGGCATCGAAATAGCCGAGCTCGCGCAGGCGGGTTTGCAGCTGCACCACGACATTGGGATCGGGCGCCAGCGGCACCGCCTCGAGCTTCGCATGTTTGGTCCGGATGGTGCGTGGCGAGCCCATGCTCGAACAGCACCGCCTCATGCTCGCGCCGCTTGTAAACGCCGTTGGTCGGCGCCCACAGCCGCTTGATCGAGCGGATCAGGCCGGGAATGCGCGCCAGATCGCCGCTGGCGACGCAGGCGCGGATCTCGCGCATCTCGGCATAGCGCGGACCGCCCTTGACGAAGCCGGCGGCATCGCGGTTGAGCGCGATCGAGAACAGCACGCCCTTGCAATCCGGACCGAGGCTGCCCGCGCCAGGGCAATAGCGCTCGAGGATCGCCAGATAGCGCGGCAGGTCGCGGCCGGCGAACACGTCGATTGCGGTCGCAAAGGAGATGTCGACCGCGTGGCCGTAGCGGCGGACATAGGCCGCAGCCTTGTCGCCGCGCACGCCGGCCGCGCCTCTCAGGATATTCAGCTCGATATCGGAGACCCGGCCGCGCCAGTCGGCCTCGATCTGCGCAGCGCGCTGCGTGCCGAAGTCATAGCCGATGCCGCCGGTCGGGCCGGACTGATCGCCGGGATATTCGAGGCCGCGGTAATGACGATTGTAATAGGCCTCGCCGGTCACCTCCTCGGCGACGACGAGATCGAACGCGGCACGCGAAATGCCATGCAAGTCGAGCATGAGGGTGGGCTCCTGATGTCAGAGAGGAAGGCCTTGAGGGCGCCGCCGGCGTGCTAACGGCCTTGCACGGGCCGGTTGTGGCGGGGTAGGACTTGGGGCGGTTGGAGCGCCCAAAATTGAGCTTTGCGGATACTCGACGATTTGACGTTATGCGGGGTGTGGCGGCGATCGTTGTCCTGGTCGCACATTCAGCCCAGTGCTTCGTCTGGCGGCTCTACGGCGCGGGCTCTTACTGGGAGATGGCGTCAGGCTGGTCCGCTCGATTTGCCGTGCTGGCCTTCTTTCTCCTTTCGGGCCGGCTCATCACTGCAAGCATAGCGGCCAATATCAAACGCAACGGTCGATTTGAGCCGATCGACTATCTGTTCAGCCGCGTCGCCAGGCTCTATCCGCCATTGATCTTTGCCGTGGTCCTGATCCTCGCGACGGTCGCGATCGTTCAGGCGTTCGGATTGCCTGGATCGAACGGCACCCCGCTTGGAACTGTCCGTGCCTCAGGACTCTCCTTCTCCGGGACCGAGTTGGCAAAGTGCCTGCTGCTCTACGATGGCATGACCGTCGTCGATGGGCCGTTGTGGACGCTCTACATCGAGGTGAAACTCTACGTGGCAGCCGGCGGAATTGCCCTGCTCGCCTTCGGACGGTCGCCGGTCTCCCGTCTCATCGGCGCGGCGCTGGTGCTCGCGGTCATATGGACCGGCCCCATCCATCACCGTTTCTGGTTCTTCGCCACCATTTGGTGCCTCGGCGCCCTCACAAACATACAAGCCACAACACGGCCCGCGATATTCGCTGCTGCTTGGGCCGCCGCGGCTCTGGCCTGTTCCATCACGTCGGTCCCGATCGACTACATCGACAGCCGGTCTGGCACCGCCCTTCAGGTGATCGGATGCGCCCTGCTTGCCTATGCGCTGTTGGTGCGCAACTGGGCTGAGGTCGATTATCCGGCGTGGTTGGCGCGGACTGGAGATTTCTCCTATACGCTCTACGTCAGCCACTTTCCCGTCCTTGCGTTGGGGCTTTCGCTGTCCCTCGCAGTCGCCCCCACATCTGTCACGGCGGCGGCTGTGGCGGCCCTCCTGTCCGCCAGCGCAGCGCTCTTGATCGCGATCGTTGCGGCGCGTCCGCTCGAAAATACAGCTGCCTACAAACGAGCTTTGAAACGATGTTTAGCCGCAGAGCCCTCTTGGGCGGCATAGCCGCAACTGTTGCGGTCTCAAACGCCATTGCCGCGACGTCCAAGCCGGTCGTGTTCTGGTTCTACGGGTCAGTCGCCGACTCGATCAAAGACTGCCCGTTCCCGGCGGATCAGTTTCAGATCCACTCCGTCGATATTCCGTGCCATGGCGCCGACGTCAGACCAGGCGAGCCGGCCGGACTTGAGGGATGGCGCTATCGCCTCGATCGCCATGAAGCTCTGCTTAATCAGTTCCTGCAAAAGTGCAGCGCGACCCTCGATACCATCGCAGCCCCCACGGCCATCGTCGGCGGTGTCTCTCGTGGGGCGTTCGCCGCAATGCACTTGAGTGCCCGCGATCCGCGCTTCCAGCGGATCGTTGCGCTCTCGCCTGTGACCGACCTTCGCAAGCTTACCGAATTCAACGGTTATACCGGCGATGTCCTTCCACTTGATGTCGATGCTCTCTCAAAAAGGCGCCTATTAATTGCGATGCAGAGCCAGGACGACCGTGTTTCCACGTCCAGCGCGATCAATCTTGTTTCGCGCATCGCCGACGGCAAGAGACCGGCTGATGTACGCTTGCTCATAGAGCCCGGCGACCAGCATACCGTCACCGAGGTCGCCAGATCCGAGGCCGTCCGTTGGGTCAACCGCTCTGAATGAAGCTCACGATTCCAGGCTTCATCAGCGTAGTGATGCCAGCTCGCCCCGTCGTGTTATTGAAGTGGACTGCATCGTAACGGTAGCTGGTCTCGAGCGTGTCCAAATCGCAGAGTGAACGGACGCGGCCGCCATCCGGCGGCGCAGCCTGCGCGTTGCGAACCCGATTCTGATTCGTAGTCGTGCTCGATAGTCGTCCGTGAAGAATACGGATCGGTCTGAGAAATAAGCAGAATTGGTCTTGATATAATATTCGATTTTGCAGGAAAGCGAGGTGTTGGACCTCGCTTTCTTGCGTTTTGGGATT
>NZ_LGHL01000317.1 GCF_001908205.1 Bradyrhizobium sp. NAS80.1 | reverse complement strand
GCCGTTAGGCGATGATCCCGCCGTCAGCTTCCCGGCGATCGCCAGCTGACCGATCCGGCCCATGCCGGCGAACGTGGTGACACCCGCCCAGCTACACCACGCCAAGGGACACGATCAGGATAGAGCCATGCGTTACGGAGTTCATTTAGACGTCGCGCAGAGGTCTCAATGGCTTCGGCCGCAGGGTGCGTTCTCGCCTGAGCGACCGGCACGTTGGGCGCCATTCCGGCGGGAAAAGGAAATGTCGCGAAAGTGCTGGTATGCGTGTATCTGGGCCGGTCTTCGAGATCGGACCCTTTTCGGAGCGCCCAGAGTTCGTGGAACCGACTGTGCAAGAGGCCGAACATAAGGTCGTCCTCTCGGGGGATAACGATCAGATTTTTGTCGGGCAGCACCGGATAGGACAGCCACACAAAGAGCCGATATTGTGCCGTCTCAGGCGTCACTATGTATCGCGGTAAGGCCGCAATCTTCTTGCGCATGCCAGGACGCGGCCAGTGTGGCTCCCACCAGCGGGGCCCCGCTCTGTCCCCCCAGTTCCTCTCTCAATTGTTGGACAGTTTTTCCGTTTTCGTCCGGGGTCGTTTCGACGTGACGAAATGGCTTGGTGAAGAGAGATACTTCCGCCCTTGAGAGACCCAAAGGAAGATCAATGAACCAATAATCCCGAGGCCGGCCAGTTACGTCATCGCCGTTCCAATATGGCTTCAGCACCTCGGCGTTGGTCCGCCCATTTGGGTTGGTTGGCTCTCGCATCCAAGCGCGAGCGATTTCGCCCGGCACATCAAAGGGGCCGCTCTTTTGTATGCCAAGATAGGCCCCATTCCGGTTTTCGCGTAGCGGTTTTGCCAGCGTTAGATTGAGCCCCGATGTCAGGTCTGGGTTGATCGAGTTAACTTGGTCACCATTCAATCGGGTCTCAAGGCCATCAGCATTACCGAAGCAGATCAGCGAAACGTCAACCGCCGCGCCATCAACCGTCCATTGCTCTTCGTTCCACGCCTCATAAATGTGAGTGGTCGCAGCGATACGTTGCATCACCGGAAGGTTGGTGTTCTTTCTGATAGAGTTGGTAGCAACCAGGCCCGCGCGCTGCACCACTCCTTTCTCGATAAGCTCGCGGGCGCGCTCAAACCAGTAACAAACAAGGTCGGTAAAGCCCGGTAAACGCCCCTCGTACAATGCGCGGATTGCCTCCGTTTCCGCTACTCCCAAGCGACGCTTCATGAGTTTGGCGCCCAAATAGGGAGGATTACCGATGACGACATCTGCGGGGGGCCACGGCGCGTGCTGCCCCTCGTCGGTGATGATCGCGTTCCTGCGTTCGATGTTCGTGAGCGGCCGCAATATGGGTTTGCGACCGACGTTGAAGCCGTTGCGACGCATCCACTGGATTTCGCCGATCCAAACCGAAACTCTCGCAAGTTCGGCAGCATAAGGGTTGATCTCTATCCCCAATAAGGCTTCGGGGCCGACCGAGGGAAAACTACGTGGAAAGCCCAACAGTTCCGCCTCCACGGCAACCCTGCGCTCGATGTTCTTTAGTTCGACGAGCGCGAGATAAAGAAAGTTTCCCGATCCGCATGCAGGGTCGAGCACGCGGAAGGATCTCAGTTTCGCCTGAAAGGCCTTCAACTCGCCGTCGGCTTGAGCCTGAGCTTCGACCAGCGACTTATCCGCCGACCGCAAACTTGTTCGAACAGCGTCGAGGTTCCGAACTCTGCGCTGCTTTGGAAGTGCTTCAAACAATTCGAGTTGCGGCCTTGAGGACAAATGCGATCTGACAGCACGAATTTCTTCTTCCAGTTCCGGAAATGAGGAGGCGTTCTCAAGTGCGCTCTCAACCTTGCGCTGCGCCGGATCGAGATATCCACTAATTGTCGATCGGACCTGTTCCCATTCGCGCAAGAGCGGGTTTGTGATTACCGGCTCGATAATCATCATTATTTTTTCGCGATCCGTGTATTCTGACCCAGTTTCGGAGCGCTTGTTCGGGTCTAGGCCGCGCACAAACAATGTGCCGAAAATTGAAGGATCAACCTCACTCCAATCGAGTTCGGCGGCACGTAGGCAAATCGTGATATCCTCGGCCTCTAGGTCGAGGCTTTCGCCATCATCGAACAGTCCACCATTGAACCACTCGATCTGTTCAAATCCAACTAGTCCACCGTCCTTCATCGCGGTAAACAGCGTGGAAGCATGGCGGCGAAACTTCGACGGCTCACTCTTAGCTGCTTGCAGCATACGTAAGAACATCTTGTTCGGCAGCAGTTCTGCGTCCTCTGCGAACATGCAGAACACCAACCGGTTCACGAAGTGCGCGACAACCGTCGGATCGTGGCCACGGTCGCGCAGCCTCTGAGCAAGCGCAGCAAATTCCGCAGCCGCTTCTTCGGTCAACGTCTGTCTTGTCTTGCCCGGCTTGAGCTGCTCCGGATCGGAAAAGACCCATTTTAACTTTTGCCGAACATCGGGATCGCGAAGGTCGTCAAGCGTGAATTCGTGAACGATAGAGATGCTGTTGGTCCAATTTGTGTGGATTTCAAACCGGTCCATGTCGCAGACGACCAGCAGCGGCGGGTTTTCGAGCGCCAAGGCATATTGTTGCAGTTGCGCAAAGGCGGCCTTGAGGTCCTTACGTTTGCCTTTGTACTCCCAACCGAAATGATTGCGCTTCCAGACATCGGCCCAACCCTCGCCGCCGGTCGTCTTGGTCGCGCCCCGCTCGAAGGCGTACCACTCGCCTGTCGGATCGACGTCCGTTGGCGCTGGCTCGTCGAGCATTCGACAGAGGTCGATGAAATGGGGTTGAGCCGCCGCCCTTTCGTTCAGTTCGACGTTTTTCCACTTTCGGACGAATTCATCTGGCGTCAAATCAGCGGTTCCCCCAACGGACCTGATCGGCAATATATCTTAGGAGTTGCATCAACGGCAAAGGAGGACCGTTGGTCAACCCCTTCGATCGCAGTACACAAGAGAAAAAGCGGGGTAGCGGCCATTATCTGGCTAGCGCAGAACTCATGACTTAGACCATGGCGAGAGCGGCACCAACGTACTCCTCTTTCCTGTTGATTGTGCTGGAACAGGCTTGCCGACGTGGGCCCTGATCTTCCTAAGTAAACGGCAGGAAAGGTGCCTATGAGCAAGACGCTGATCGAAATGCACGAGTTGAGACGACTGGCCTTGGCGGATATCCACGAACAGGGATATCAGGGCGTCGACATTAGCATCGATCATGTCGCGAATGCCGAGGCGCCCAGCAATTGGTCGATTGTTCCGGTTTGCTTCGGCAATTGCGACCCGAACGCGGTCAAGCGCGCGGTGATCTATGTCCGCTCCAAGCTCGCGCGCGACTATGACTTGTTGACCGACGCCTGACCGAAGGCGCGGGTCAAAAGAAGAAGCCTAGCCAGTGTCGCCGCCGACCAGGACTGATCTCCAAATTTGAGGGCGTTGATCAGGCCGCGAGCCGCAGCTTCGGGTCAACGGCCGTTACAGGAGCCTTGCCGATGATCCGCCGCAATTCGGCAGCGACGCCGTCGAGCACCGCGCGCTTTTCCTTCATCCGCTTAGAATGGTTGTAGACCTTGCCGGTGACGGTCGGCACGACGATCTCGGTCTTCTTGCTCGCGGCATGATCGAGGCATTTCGCGATCCATGCGTCGTCAAATCCGAGATCACCCGCCAGCGTCGCGCCGGTCCTGCGGAGGTCGTGCGGCGTGAACGGCTTGAGGCCGAGCAGGGCGCAGATGCCGGGCGTCCTCACCTTGCCTTTGCGCTTGTCGCCGCGCAGCGCGTCCGCCATGGCCTTCCGATGCAGGGGCTTATCGCCGAGGGGGGGAGGCGAAGACGAATTGCTTGTTCGATCCCCGCAGGGCTTCCTTGATGATCGCGACGGCCAATTCGGACAGCGGCTGCTGGATGACGCGACGCTTCTTGACCCGCTTGAGCGCAATATCGATGCGCGGATGTTCGCCGTCGAGGTCAAATAGTTCATCCCGGTGCGCGCCCAGCAGCTCGCTCGACCGCAGCATGGTCACAAGCTCGAACTTCAGCGCCAACCGCGTGCGGCGGTCCCATGACGCCAGCAGAATGTCATCGTCGAGGCCGTGCCAGAATATCCTGATCTCGTCCTCGGTGAGCACGCGGGTGCGTGGGTGCTCCGGGTCGAGCTTCGGTAGGTTCACGCAAGGGCTGGCGGTCACGTAGTCGCGGCCCGCCTCTGCGGCCCAGTTGAACAGGCCGGATGCCGCCTTGCGCATATGCCGGGCGTTGCTGACCGAGGGGCGGCCGAATGCGCCGCCCACGACATCGTCGGACAGTTGCGCGATGTCGCGCTTGGTGACCTCGCCCGCGAGCTTCTTACCGAGGCGGGGTTTAATGAAGCGCCGAAGGTGGCTGGCGGTGTTCTCCCATGCCTCCAGCCGGGGCCGCATCTCGCCGTCCGGCTTCCTGACCGGCGTCTTCATCCAGTCGATGCGCTCCTCGATGATCTCGGCGACGGTCTTGCCGCGCTTGGCCTTGTCGGCCTTGTGCTCGCGGAAGGTCTCGGCCAGTGCCTCGCCGCCCATGCCCTTGAGGCCGTAGACCCTGCTGCGGGCGTCCTCGACGGTGAAGGTCTCGGGGTTATAGACGCCGAGCCAGCCGGTGCGCTGCTTGCCCGCGGTCCGATCGGTGAACTTGAAGGAGAAGGTCGCGACACCCGCCGTGGTGATGCTGACGTAGAGGCCGGGGCACTTGCGGTCGTAGAACTTGACCCGCTTGGCGACGCGCTTCTCGCAGAGGCGGTCGGTCAGAATGACGCTGCTATTGCGGCCCCGCCTGCCGGCGGGTTCGGTGGTGATGGTAGTATCCATGTGGTTTCGGCTCCTAAGGCTTGAGACCAAAGGGCTCGGCTTTTGGGGCTTTCAGTTTGTCGTGCGGACGCTGAAAGGCTCAGGGCCGGGCCCTAGATTTGGCGAAACGCGCTGAAACGGCCCGCATCAGGCTAGTCGAAAAGACCTTGTTTCAAAGGGTTTTGTTAGTTTCGGCGTGTTTCACCGAATGCCAAAATATAGACGTGTGGTCCTGGCCGTCGTTGCTACGGTCAAGCCTTTGCGGAGATGCTTGCGAGCCCAACCCGGCAG
>NZ_LGHL01000316.1 GCF_001908205.1 Bradyrhizobium sp. NAS80.1 | reverse complement strand
ACTGCATAGGCTGCTCCTCCGAATCGTGGGAGCCTCAAACGGCGCCCACTCCTAGGCACTCTCGTGCCCGTGGAGGAGCCGTCCACAGCATCATTTCCGGACTCCTGCAATGCAGTAAATTACAACCCCGTTCGAACACCTCGTTGGCCTTGTAGTGGTCTATGGGCACATGTGGATCAGCTCTTGCACAACCCCTTCGGTGTCCACTCATGATGCAGTGTCGTCGCGGGCTTGTTCGCATCGTGAAGAATGAGCACGAGGGCTCGACGTACCTCCGTTCCCGTTGCAGTCAGATGCATGGGCGGTCCACCGGGGACGATCACGGGTGGACCGCCCGCTCGACCAACCTGTTTGCCGGACGGAGTTTCAAGGCACGTCTCACCAGCCAGAGTGTACCAAGCCTCCGGTCCGGAATGCGTGTGCTCTGCGGCGGTCATACCGGGATTGAATATCGCCTCCATATACTGAGCCGCAAAAACACCCGGGGTGATTGGCAGCGGTCCAATTGTCGTCACGTGCTCTCCGGCAGAAGCACGCCATGATGCGTCCTCGATAGTGAGCAGCCAAATCTTTCCAAGTGCCTCCAGAACGGTGCCTCGCTTCGTCTTGGCCGCTTCGGCGGCGTCGCGCGTCGGGAAGGTGTCAAGATGCCAAAACGTTTCGGTGCCTGCCAACTCACCGATGGGATCATTCGCCAGTATCCAGCATCCAACTCCTTGCGTTCGCTCGCTGACAGGGCGGCATACACCCCCCCGGAACGGCCTGAGTTTCAGCTTCTATGGTTGAGAAAAACACCATGAATAGCGCGAAGCACACAATCTTACGCATAACCTCCTCCAGAACTTTGAGCCCGACCTCTCCTCTTTCAATCATCTCGACGGCGCGGACGAGTAGCGCTGGCGGCCCGCGATACCGAGGGCTTTTGCGGTCTTGAGGTTGACCGCAATCCGATACTTCAATCGGAGAAGCCTATCATTTTAAGGCTGTGTCGTGCATCACAGCAAAAATCGACTATCAATGACCGCTCTGGGTCATTTTCGACCGACTCTGCAGGTTTCGGCCGCCGTTCGATGTCTGCTCTTCCCCGAAAGCGACCTACTTGCTGCGCAACCCGCCGCACGGGATCCCGGATCGGGATCGCTGTCGTGGTCTTGGCGGAAACGAATAGATCTCTGGCGGCCTTCGGCCGCTTTCCGGCTGCAAACTGCGCTACACACCAAGCCAGAGAATCCTTCGTCGGTCGATTTCGACGGGTCGTGGCTGTCAGTCATGGCTACCCCCTTCAGATTTCGATGACGAGGCTGGGATCGAAGTGTGGATTGTCCCAGGCGCGATGCTTTGGCAGCCAGGGTCCGTAGCCCTTGGCGTTGGACACGATGCGCGTGTGACCGATAGTGACGTCCTCGGATTCGTGCGTGTGCCCGAACACCCAGAGGTCGGCGGGTCTACGAGTCTCGAACCCGCTCCAGATGTTAATCGGCGTGGGGGTCGTGCGCCGATCGGCATCTCAAGTTCTTGATTGATTTCGCATGTGTGGGGTCAATGTTCGGGTCTGACTCAGATCTGATGATGTTTTCTGCCGAGCTTGCGATTCTCCAACGGGGGAATCAGGATCATGCGAGCCGGCATTCGAATTTCGTCGCTTGTGCCGAGTGGGTTGGTTATTGAGAGCGTAAGTGATTCATCTGACTCGATTATTATGGCCGTCCGAGCGGAAAGCGGCGTGGCCGAGTGCCCATTGTGCGGAGCGAGATCAAGCCGAATCCATAGCCGATACGACAGACAGGCTGCGGATTTGCCCTGTGCAGGCAAGGAAATACGCCTCCGCGTGATCACGCGGAGGTTTGTTTGTGAGGTGCCTCATTGTCGGCGGCGGATTTTCGCTGAACGGTTCGGGGACGATGTTCTCCCGTCCCGGTCGCGCCGGACGGCACGGCTGGATTGCATCGTCCACCATCTGGGGCTGGTACTGGGCGGCAGACCAGCAGCGAGCTTCGCCAAACGGCTGATGCTGCCGGTTAGCAACGATACGTTGCTTCGGGTTGTACGACGGCGGACAGCGCTTCGAACTGATCCTCTGACCGTTGTCGGCATTGACGATTGGGCTTTTCGACGCAATCGCCGCTACGGAACGATTGTCTGCGATCTCGAGCGACGACGGATTGTGACGTTGTTGCCAGATCGCGAGGTCGCGACAGTTCGAGCTTGGCTCGCCGAACATCCTGGGATCAAGATCGTGTCACGCGATCGCGGTGGCGGTTATGGTGAGGCAGTTGCCAAGGCGCTACCCGATGCGGTTCAGGTCGCCGATCGCTGGCACCTGATGGAGAACGCCAGCGCGGCCTTCCTCGACGCGGTGCGCAAGTCCATGCGCGCTATCCGCAGCGCGATCGGTACGCCGACAATCACCCCAGAGCTGCTCACTTCGGCAGAAAAGCTGCGGTACGAGAGCTATCTGCGGTGGGAGGATACAAATGCGGCAATCGCGAAGCTCGCCCGCGACGGCTTGTCGATCAAACAGATTGTCCGCCGCCTGGGTCATAGTCGCAATCTCGTTCGACAGACGCTGCGCGGCGGGCGAACAGATATGTTCCACACGCGGCAACGCTCGCTCGACGCGTACTATCTGTTCCTTGAGGGCCAGTGGAGCGGCGGCTGCCGCAATGGCGCTGAACTCTGGCGTCGCTTGCAGGCGCAAGGGTTCGGGGGATCCTTGCGCGCCGTTGGTGAGTGGGCAACACGCCGACGTCGGTCCGAAGCGGTCAGCCAACAACAGTTGCAAAGGATTCCATCGGCCAGAACGATCGCGCATCTCATGACCACCAAACGAAATTGCATGACCAAGGCTGACGCCGTGACCATCGCCGCCATCGAGGCTGGTGTGCCGTCCCTTGTTGAGGCCCGCGCGCTCGTCGACCATTTCCATGACATGATCCGAAAGAAGGACGAGGCCAAACTCGACGTCTGGATCGCAAACGCAAAGACAAGCCTGGTCTCATCCCTCGCCACGGGAGTCCTCAAGGACAGAGCCGCAGTGCGCGCTGCGATTACCCAGCCTTGGTCAAACGGCCAGGTTGAAGCACAGATTACGAAACTCAAACTCGTCAAACGACAAATGTATGGCCGAGCGAAACTCGACCTTCTCGAAGCACGATTGCTCGGGACCGCGTGATCCGCGTGCTGTCATCAAATATGCGTCAGACCCAATGTTCGGCGCCGATTCACAATCTCCGCCGATTCATAGAGCTTGCTGCCGTCAGCAAGCTGAAAATCGGTCACCTCGCTCCTGCGTGCCGCTGCGAGTTCTCTCACGGCCTGCTTAAGTCGCTCCTTGAATTTCGTGTCCTTCACCTGGCGGATGTATCCAGCCAGGTGGCTCAGCTCGTTCTTGTTGAGCATAGGCATCGTTAGACGCCAGTCCTCTGAGGCTGCCCGCTGGAGCGAGTGGAATTTCACGATGTTGAGGAAATGCTCCTCGATATCATCAGCGTCGTAACGATCAAGCGTTTCGCCATAGATTACGTATGGACGAGTGCTGATGAAGTCGAAGTTATCGTATATCGGATATCGTTCAGTCAGGATGTGGAGTTGAGCCTCGCGCGTCTTTTTATCCTGCCCGAATAGCCTCTCTTGCTCATCAAGGGCCCTGCTGTAGACCGTGTAGTACCTTTCCGGATTGAGTTGGACGAGATAATTCGACAGCTCGCGCAAGTATGCATGAAGCAGATTGCTGCGATCTGACGCCGATGCCTGGGAGGAGATCATTGCGTCCTGAGACCGGGATTCCGGCTTGCCCTTGGGTCTGATGCCGTATCCAGCGAGCGCTCCTGCGACGAATAACCAAAGGTCCCCCCAATCCATCGTCAGTCCTCATCGTGCAGCAGCACGCCTTCCTTCTGGAAGGAGCTGTCGGTCCGGTAGTAACTCTCGATGAAATCGTCGCCGTTGCCAGCGAAGAAGCTGTACATGCCGTATTCGTCGAGGTCCTTGAAATAGAACCCGACGCGGGTCTCGGCGAAGTGGTCGAGGTGAAAAGCCATCAGATGGGCGGTCTCAAAGACCTTTTCACCGTGCTTCGCCCGCCAGAGGGGCTGGTCGCGCTCGCGCCAGTGGTATTCCCTCATCCCCGCCTTGATGTGCTCATACAGGCGGTTGTCCTTGTCCAGCCGCTCATTGGCGATCTTCGCTTTTCCCACATTTTTGGACCGCTGCCACAGGTACCACCCGCCAGCGACCACCAGCACGATTAGCCATGACTCCATGGTGCTCCCCCCGGCCCATTATTGCCGGGAGGCGGCAGCGGCTCAATATCGGCGGTCCACCATTTCCGGCTGTTTAGGAGCCGCACGGCCCGTTCAGCAAGCCTCCGACTATTCCCAGGCTTGGTCGCCTGCATCGGCTCGGCGGTTTAAGCTCTGTAGTTCATGCGTAGGAGGTCATGGGAAACCGGGGATAGCCCGACGGGCCCGTTCCTGGGTGCGCTACTCGGCGGTCAGGTTCGTTTCCTCCGGCACCTCGCCGGCATTCGTGCTGAGCAGACATCGCATCGCGCGCCGCCGGCGTGAACGCCTTGTCGTACGAAAAGGCATGCCAGTCGATGTTCTCTCGGGCACCGAGTTGATCTTGGTGAAGCTTGTCTCTGACGCTCTTCACTGTGTCGACGTCCGCGCCGAGGTTGGACTTCGCCTCGGGATCGAATTTCCTGGTCAGAGAAGGCTTCCAGTGTAGGATCGGGATGCGGTTTGGGTCGGACCCGTCAAGACCGTTCTCCCTCAGCCAAAGCGCGGAGCCCAGCCGTTCGCATACCGAAAACATGCCGACGCAAAATTCGAAGTTGAGCACGTGGAAATAGGACTCGAACAGGAGCCTGCCCTGCTTTGCGTGAGGGACGATCAGTGCGGCCTTCATCTCCAACCCGACGAGAACGTGTTTGAGATTGGAGATCAATCGTCGCCGCACTTCCTGATGAAGCCCCTCCGGTAGACATGTTCGGATCCAGGCCTCCCGATCAGATGCGGTCGAGAGATTGACGTAGCCTGAAAGCTCGTCGGGCAGCTCGGTGAGGTAGAACAGGTTCAGGCCTCCGTGCATGATGTTTGTCCTGCAACCCTCAGGAGAGCGCGCATCGAGGTCGCAGGAAACCCTGCATCGCTGCGGGGCTTCGGCGTTTCGCGGGCCTGAAATTAGAGGTCCACTGACTTTCTATGGTGTGAAGAACAAGACCGATTGCAGCCCCGACCAAAGTACGCCCCCTATGGCTGCTGCAAGCTGTTGGAATCTGAGATCTCAAGTTCGGCGGACCGACCGCGACAGCTGGCGACCCCGAGGAAAGGGCATCCCCTATGGGAAACGTCGAGGAGGCCGCGGAAAAGGCCCTAGACCAGCAAATCCGCCAGAGGAGTAGAGGCTCCGCCGACCCCGCGGATCACGGTTGCCGTCGCTGCGAGGTAAAGGGATCGTCCGTCAGACCCAATTCTCGACCCTGACCCCCTGCATGCGGGTAAACTCGCGCATGTTGTTGGTGACGATGATCAATCCTTCGCTGCGGGCATGACCACCGATCTGCATATCGTGCGGACCACAGGGCGTTCCCGCGCGCTCTAGTTCAGCGCGGACTTGGCCGTAGTGCGCGGCCGCCTTTTCAGCGAATGGCAGCACATCCAGACGCGCCACGAAATGTTCGACCGCCGTTAGATTGTCGGCCCGGCGCGCGGACTTCTCTGCGCCATAGTGCAACTCGCCGAGCGTGATGCTTGAGATGCAGAGTTGGTCGGCCAGTGCGTTGAACTTTTCGCGCAGCTCCAGCGGATAGTTCTTCATGACATAGATGCAGATATTCGTGTCGAGCATGTAGGTGAGCATCAGAGCGGCTCGCGCTCCTCGGCTGCCGGCTGTTTACGTTCGGCCATGAAATCCTCGCTGACGCGCGGTCCGTTCTGAAACAGATCGTCCCACCGTTTGCCTTGGGGCACGATCACACGGGCGCGGCCGATCTTCAGAATATCGACCTGATGCACATCGTCTGGAAAGGCGACTGCCTTAGGCAGACGGACCGCTTGGCTGCGATTACTGATGAACACTGTGGAGGTCGTCATGATGTGTCTCTATGTATATCCAGTTGGGATATACATAGACCTCTAAGCACATCCTTGCAAGACCCGTAGCTTTCCTGTGGGCCGGAACGCAGGGCTGACGTCCGAACTAAAAAGCCCCGGCCGTGGCTGGCGGGGCTTTTCGTGTTTCAGACTAGGGGACTACTTTACCCCGATTTGGGGACGTACTTATAGGGGACCAACTTTACCCACGGCTGCACTCTAATCAATCCGGACCTCGAGGCCAATCTGTTCGAATTTGTGGTGGTGCCGCGCACCTCATAAGAGCGTCAACCATCACGTAGGTGAGTCGCGAAAGTTCCAATGGGCCCCGATGGAAGCAGCTCAACGGTTAGAGCCGGCCGCTCATAACAGTCTGGTTGGAGGTTCGAGTTCTGCCGGGCCCACCCACGTGTGTTGGTCGTCGTCGTCGTCGACTGTCGGGCCAAATTTGGAGCGAGTCGATTCCAAAGAATCGCGATTCGATTTCCAAAGGTTTGCGATTCGATTTCGCGAGAATGTGATTAGGCCCGCCGTTTACCCCCTGATCGGCTTCCAAGCTTGACCCCGTTGCTTATCACTCGAGTATTTGGATTGCCGTGAAAAAGCCTCTGCACGCTGGGGACAACCTTGGACGCCGATCGGGGTCAATGTTCGAGCCCTTTGGCCCGGTGCATGGTCGACAATCGAACTCCTGGCTGTCCACGATCGTCACCCATGTTGGGCCGGAGCCGAACGCTCTCGATGCCGGCATCGGTCAGCTTGCGGGCCAGGTGGTCGATCTGGGCACCTGTGCGCAGCAAGATGCCGACGTCGGCAAGTTGCGTCCCGTCGGCCTTGAGGGCAAGAAGCCAGTCCGCCAGTGCCTTGATCTCTTTCTCCTCGCTGGGGTAGCCAACAAGTTCCGGCGGGGGACCACGGAAGGCACTCGTATAGCCATTCAGATTATCGGTCCCTTCGTCGAGGTCATCGATAGGCACGCCTTCGAGAATCGAGACTGCCCATCGGCGTATTTCATCGCTCGTCCGGTAGTTGAGCCGCAACTGGCGCGAACGCCCGCGCACGTTGATTCCGCACGCGGTCATCGTCGCGCGCCGAGCGTAAATTCGCTGATGCGCATCGCCGACGATGAAGATCGAATTGCGGTCGCCGGCAACCTTCTCGGGCACGATGGCGCGGACGAGACGGAATGCCTGCTCACCCATATCCTGTGCCTCATCGACAACCACCGAGCTGTAAGAAAGGTTCGGGGCTTCGGCTTTCAGAATCTCGACCGCCTCGCGGTATCCGTCGTCGGGCTCAGCCAAGCTCTCATCGATCATCCGTGCGCGATAGTCAGAAAAGATCTTCCAAAGGACAGCCCGGCTGCGCCGGTCGAGCGCCGTTCCGCGACCTGTGCGAGGCACCTTGAAATACTCGCGCTCGCTCATCACGCCCTTGGCTTGGACCACCTGCTCCCACTCGGCACGAACGAATTCTTCCGAGAGCCCATCAGGACGGCTGTGTGCGTCGAGAACCTCACGCCATACTGTGTCGAGTCGATCGCGGTTCTCGCCAAAATAAACGATCTCGCGAGGGAATTTCTTGCGTTTGAGGAACTGGCTCACCCAGCGGTCGAGGTTGATAATCTCGATCCTCGGGTTCGTCCCTTCAAGATGTTCGCGGCATAGCGTCTTGAGATTCGACTGAATGTCGATGGCGAGATTTGTTGTGAATGTTGTGAACAGCACCTTTTCCGACGAACGTTCGGCATCTGCGGCGATCTGGTCGGCAAGATGTTTGGCGCGATGCATTGCGACGACCGTCTTGCCAGTTCCGGCGCCGCCGCGCACCAGGGCCGGGCCGCTGTAATCGCGATAGGCGACTTTACGCTGGTCGCGATGGAGAAAAATCCGCCAGCCCTCTAGCAGGCTGTTGAAGAAGTCGGTAGCGAAGCGTTTCGTGTCGTGATTCTCTAGGATCAGGATTTAACTAGGGGGCGCGATGCGTGGGAGTGACGAACG
>NZ_LGHL01000315.1 GCF_001908205.1 Bradyrhizobium sp. NAS80.1 | reverse complement strand
GGAAATGTTGCCATCTGGCGTGGCCTTTCCAGATTAACCGATATCGAACTCGGCGCCGAAATCGGAGCGGCTGGAAATGTGGGTAATTGAAAGCCACGCCGGATGCTTACAAAGCAACAACGCATTCCACTAGGAAACGCTTTCACCCGATGCACGCGGGTGGAGCGAAGAGCAATCGCGCCGCAATTTCGAGACAGTCTCGAGACTGTTCAATCCGGGCGATCCCGACGCGAGCCGATTGCTGCTGCATCCGCTTGGCCCCGAGGGTGGCGGCGATGTCTTTCATTCCGGCGGCCGGCAGTTTCGGTCAAGGCGCGACCCGGCCTGGCGCACCCTCGCCGCCTGGGTCAATGGAGCGACGGAGCGACGGTAGCGCGACCTCGCCGGCGAGCTTGAGATCCTCAAGCGAATAGACGTACACCGCGTTGTTCGGGATGCTGGTCACCCATAGCGTCTTGCCATCGGGTGCGACGCCAATGCCATGCGAGGGCGCAGTGGCCCGCTCACCATCGGTTTCAAACTGGGCTTTAGCCGCCGACAACTGGATGCGCCCCACTTCCTTTCGCAGGACAAAATCCACGACGGCGAATCCATTGAAGTCAGACAATTGCACGAAGATCCGCTTGGTCGAACCGTCGGGGGCAGCTTCGATGGCCATCGGCCGAATGCCCATATCGAGCTTGACCTCCCAAGCGGGTTGTTCGGTGGCGAGGTCAATGATCGTAATGATCCCGCTGCGGATCGAACCGGTGACTGCGTACTCGCTATCCGGCGTCACGTAGACGTTATGCAGTCTGCCGTTCACAGGCACGCTTTTGGTCCGGGTCAGGGTTGTCGGATCGATGATATCGAGCGCGCCTGGATCGCGGGCGATGCCGACGACAATGCGGCCGTCCTCGGCCACAGCGATATTGTTCGGGTGGGCGCTCAGCGGCACCTTCTTGATCAGCCAACCCGTCTTGCGATCGAAAACATCGAGCGTCGAGTCGACCTCATCGCTGACATAGACTCTGGAACCGTCAACGGAAAATGCAATTCCATGCGCCCCCTCAATGCCTTTGATCTGCTGGACCACTTTGTTGGTGGCAGGGTTGATCACATCGATGCTGTCTCCGGCACTGTTGGTGACGTAGACGCGCACCATGCTCGCCGCGGCCGGCACTGGAGCAAGCAGCAGCAATAGGCACACATGGCATAAGCCGCGGCAAGTATTCGTTGCCACCACACTGCCAATCATCTGATGCCGTCTCAGGGTAGGTAGCAACCGGCTAAACGGCAAGGCGGCGGTGTGGACGATTGTCCCGCCGGAAAAATAAGGTCATGACTTCTGGCCTGTTTGAGACGTCCCGGTGATGTCCGCTGTTTGGCCGCGTTCCGAGATGGACTTGAAATGCCGAAGACATCGTATCTCGGTTGCGAAATGACCCCGTCTCGGACATTCGCAGAATCTAGCTCTTCACAAGGGCCGCATTTACGCAGAACGGGCCACATCTCAATCAGGGTGAGGACCTTCCTTCTTGTTTTCCAACACCCGGCCGGAGTGTGCATCTACGCCGACTTCCTGCGTTACGGCACCGCGTTTAATGTCGAACGAGTAGCGCAACCCACTGCCGCCCTTCTCTCTTTCGAGTTCCTCATCGGTGATCTTCCCTGGATGTGCTTTCAAAGCGATTGCGCGAGCTTCCGCGATGCTGACTTTGGCGTGCTTGGCCAATTTTTGGCCGGTGTAGGCACTAGCCGGAAGCGTTGCCATGGCCAAAGCGATCGCTACGCCGCCGGCTATCGTTGTGTTTAGTTTCCTCATCATGGTCATCTTCTTCGTTCGTAGGGTGCGCGGTTCTCGGAAAGGGATAAGCCGTTGAGGTTTCGGGATCATGGACTAGCAATTAATGATCTGTATCCACTCGTGCTTGGTCAAAACTCGATGACGCTTATTGGCCTGCACCAGCCACCCCCAATGCCTGTCTCCGCGTCTGCTGTCAGAGGTTGGGCCAGCAGCCAAATCGATGCGAATGTATGGTCCGGCCGTGCTCAGCGCCGCCAGTGGATGAGGCGGGTCGGGACCTTGTCAGCGCTGAAGCTACCGTATCTTACCGCTCTTGGGGTCGACCGTGTACTTCGTCATTGATCCGTCTTTCACTACGGAGATTTCGTAGACCACTTGGCCGTTTGTCTCTTCTAATCCCGCGCTGATCGCCTTGCCTGAGCCTTTTTCCTCCGCAAGAGCGGTGGCCTTTGCAAGATCGATTGTGGTGGTGGTCCCGTCTCCAAGCAGTTCTCCTGTCCAGGCATCAATGGCGCCTTCCCATATTTCATTGCCCTGATATGTCTTAACCTTGTAGGCCAGTTGATCAGATTGAGCATCGAAGCTGACATCAACCACTCTCGCATCTTTGTGCTTTTGGGCGGCGATCTTGATTGCCTGCGCGAGGCTTATCTTGGTCTTCTCGAACGCCCTAATTTCTCTCTGGCCGGGAATGACATCGGGTTCTGCAACTCGCTGCGCGAATGCCGATGGAGCCGCGATCAACGCAAGCAGAAGCCAGAATGGTCTTAACCACGGGAGCCTCCACAGATTGCGACTAGCCCGCTCCCAAAGCTGGGCAAAATGGAGGCGTTCTCGCGCCCCCCCCGAGCGCGAAATCACCGGCGAAGGGACCGATAGTTCTATCCTATTGACGAATGCCGCTGTTGGCCCTTCTGCGAAGTATCCGCTCGCCCTATCGAGGTCCGGACAGTGGGGTACAGCGGACTCGATTTGCTCACGTTGAGTTCTTCGCAGTTTGAGACATCGGTCTCCCACAGCGCGCACTGCCCGCGGCCATTGAGGCTCTCGGGCAGTCAATTTCCCTCGGCCCGGCGGCACCACGCGTTGAGGATCACAACTTCGACAGCTCCAGCTGCTGTCGGTCGCCGATCCACGTCGCGGCAAGGTCCGCTTCCAGCTCGCTCGCCTGGTCGGCCTTGCCGCGTGCCTTATAGAGTTCGGCAAGCCCGTACCACGACCAGCCGTTGCCGGGGGCACGCTTGAGCGCGCGCTGGAACTGCTCCTCCGCTTCATCGAGTCGGCCCGCCTGCATCAGCGCGACTGCGAGCGACTGCCGCACCGGGTAATACCAGTAGGGCGGCTCCGTATAGGGCAGGCCGTCCTGCAGCGCAGCCGCCCGCTCGAACCGCTCGATCGCGGCAGCCTTGTCGCCTTGACGCTGCGCGACGCGGGCTTCGATGACACTGCGCGCCAGCGCCAGCACGTCCTGTGCCGGAACGTGCGAGGCGTTGAGCAACGTGAAATCCCCGTTCTCAAGGGCCGCGATCGCATTGGCTTCCGCCTTGGCGGCGGTAAAATCGCCCTGCGCCGCGTAGGCAACGCCGCGCGCGTAGTGCCACATGGCCTTGACATACGGAATAGCGTCGCCGGGATCGGGGAGCGCCAGAACGGTTGCGGAAGGGCTGAACAGCGCATGGGCGAAGTAAGGCGCCGCCTTCACCGGCTGCACCAGCGCGATGCCGCGCGCGACCTCGTCGGGGATGAGGCCGCGCAGCTTCTCGGCCGCCGCGATGACGGTGGGTCCGTCGCCCGCCATCTGGGCAGACGCCAGCACGAAATGGACGTTGTGTGGGTAGTACCCGAGGCGATACACGCCCATGGGCGCATTGGTCGTCGCCAGATATTTTTCGTCCACCCCGATCGCCGTCTTGTTGACAGCCAGCGCGTCAAGATAGCGCCCGACCCGGTAGTAGATGTGGCTCGGCATGTGCACGAGGTGGCCGGCGCCAGGAATGGCCCCCCCGCAGTCGGTCCGCATAGGGCTCGGCGCGCTCCGGCCGGTCCGACGCCTCCACCGCGTGGATGTAATAGTGCATCGCGCCCGGATGGTTCGGGTCGCGCGCCAGCACCCGTTCGAGCGTCGGCACGATGGGGTCGCTTTGCGGGTTTGGCGCGTGGCCGCCCGGCTGCCAGTAATTCCACGGGCTGAGGTCCATCACCGCTTCGGCGTAGAGCACCGCGATCTCGTTGTCGTCCGGGAACTGCGCCGCGGCCTTCTCCATGGCTAACGCATAAGCGGCATCGAGCGGCACCCGGTCCGCCTTCGCGTCTTTGGCGTAGCGGGTCGCGACCGCCGCAATCAGCGCCTGCTCGCGCGGGGTCGCCTTGGGGGCGAGCATGAGCGCCTTCTCGGCTGCCGCGAAGGCCGGCGCCACCGCGTCTTCCTGCATCGGCAGATTGATGTTGGGCCCCAGCACCAGCGCTTCGCCCCAGAAGCACATGGCGCAGTCCGGATCGAGCTTCTGCGCCTTGCGGAAGGCGCGCTGCGCCTCGCTGTGATTGAACGCGTAGGTGAGCCGAAGTCCTTGATTGAAATACGACTGCGCCAGCTCGTTCGCGGTCGTGATCCTGTACGTCACCCCGCCCAGCCCCTCCCACAGCGGCGGATCTGTGTCGGCGAAAGCGGCCGCCGGCGAGGCGGCCTGCATTTCCGCTTGCGGCACCTCCGTGCGTGTCTGGGCCAAGCGCAGCATGACGCGAGTTACGCCGGCCGACGCCGACCCATGACAGACGGCAACGTTAGCGCCGAGCTGTCGCTCGGTAGCGGCGGCGATGCCTATGCTGTCGGTCGGGCCGCTGCCAACGGCGAACGGTGCAAATAAGCCGCCCACCGCCGCACCTGCAGCCAGAAACGGCAGCACGGGAAAAATCACGCGCATGGTGCCCTCCACTCTGATGACAGAGCTCAGGCAGAGCGCGGCGCCGTAAGCGGTGCGCGACCGCCTGGGCAGTTAGGGAGGCTACTCCTCGTGCGCCGCCGCGGCAATGGGTGCATTTCGGCAAAGGCATCCGTGTTCCAACGTAATTCCGTACGCCGTGGGCGCGATGTCGGCTAATGGCCGGTTTTGTTTGAAAAAGTCCTCGTCGCCGTCGGTCCCAATTTTTTAAGAGCCGCTGGTGCGTTTTACGCCGTCAGACACGGCGGACCACATCAACCTGAATAAAATCTCTAAGCGACCTTCTTCATCGCTTGAGGAACGTGTTCTCAGGAGAAGCGAGCAAGCTTTTCCGAGAATTTTGCATTGGCAATATTTTCGACTTTTTCAACAAAATCGGCCCTTCGCGACATACTGCGCCGCCGCGCGAGCTTGATCGCTAACGGGGCAAAGACGTAGCCTTCGTCGCGTCACGCCAACTAGCTCCGCAAAGCCATTGCCGGCGTTTGTCTCGGCCCGAACCTGCGAACTGATGCCAGGTCAGGTCTCAATGACCTCGCCATCTTCCTTGACGAGGCGGCCGATGTGCCGATTGGGCAGCAGATCTAGCACCGCCTGGGCGCGGGCAAGCTCGACGACGAGCTTCCTCACCCGCGGGTCGAGGCGCATCCAACCTCGGGCGGTTTTCTTCAATAGACCGGGGGCAATCGGCGCCAGAAGTGATCGCTCATGACGGAAGGCCTGGAGGATGACGGACGGTCACCATCTAGTCTTCGCGAGAACCATGTTCAATCTGTGGTGGCCTGCGCCGCCGGCGGACACTCGGGGCAGATGTCGCCGATCGAATCCAGTACCTCGCGGATCTCCGCGACGGCATCGTCCGGAGAGACCCCGGACGGCGCATCCTGCCTGGCGATGTCGAAGGCGCGCGCGGGCGTGCGGGTCGGCCCGGTCCTGCGCCCAGCCGTGCTCCTCGCATTCGTGGATGGCGCCGGCTTCGTTGAGCACGGAGATCGCCCAACCGCGCAGCGTCCGGATCGCCGGTCGCCTCTCCTTCGTCATCAGCATCGTGATCTTCTGCCGGGGACGAATCCTTTCGCCGCCGGCTCGTTCCGAGGCGGTAGCACGGGACTGGGATTCCAATTTGCGCGGGCTCTGTTTTGACGCCATGTCAGCAAAGCCCGACGCCGCTGCGCCCCAGACCGTCGACCTGGATGAGGCCGCCGACCAGGCCATCGCGGCCTGCGGCGGCGACGCCCGGGAAGCCGTCAGGGCGCTGCTGGTCGCGAACGACTTTATCGAGGCGCAGCTCGACGAGCTGCGCGCGTCAGTGTCGAAGGGATATTCGCGCGGGCGCCACGGCGCGCAGCTCGGTCGCAAAGAATGAAATCGGATGCCGATTGCGATGAGGTGACGTCATGACGATTGCGGAGCTATTCGCGTCTCTGGACCGCGAAGCAGTGATCACAGAGCTTGAACGGAAAGCCCCCGGCAGGTCGAGAATCGGGACGGGCACATCGAGGCCTGGGACGAGATCGTCGGCCTGAAGCCGCTGCCGACGAAATACGCCTGTCGGGTCGATCTGGTGCAGCGAGGGCCCCGGCGCAGCTACATCGACGTCTCCGGCACCATCGAAGGAAGCGACGATCTGCTTGCGATCGAGTTCGTCGACTGGCGCCAGTCGATGCCCGTCGTCCTCGGCTCCGGCATGGCGGACACGCCACCGCTGACGGTGCTGGCCGCGATCCTCAACGAGATGACTTTCGCCGGCTACAGCAACCTCGAGGCGACAGGGAACTGAACGGAGGCGCAAGTTGTCCGAGGTAACCTACTACGTCGCACTGCCATTCGTAACGAGCGACGACGGCATCGCACCAGGGAGCGACGGAATGCTTCAGCGCCAACGCTGCGGTGATGCGCGCCGAGGCGCTCTCGCGCAAGTCCGGCCACGTTGGCGCCATCGCATTTTCGCGGACCGGCGACCTGTCGAGCGGCGACTTCAGCGACGCCAAGCTGATTCGGAAATTCGGCGAAGTGCCGGACGATCTGAGCGCCTTGTGAACTGGCGATGACGGCAAATCGCCTCGGCTTACTTGCGAGGTCGCGCGGTATGCGGCGCCCCCGAGAGGTGAATGATAAGGCCGCGCAAGGGTAGCTCCTCGGAACTTATCGTCGGTCGGTATTGTCCATCTCGGGAGCGAGCGGCGCAGAGTCGGCATGTTTGCGCAGTCCAACCGTTGAGATCACTGCATGACCGCTCACTCTAAAGATCTTCTGGAAAAACAAGTTGTTTGGAATCTGCAGCACGGTCCCGCTCTCTTCGCGTAGTGTCGTGAACATCAGATTCCGGTCGGTAACCTGTCCCTTCAAATTCTCGGGCAGAATTTCGACGGTCTGCCCAAAATGAAATGGTCGCCAGAGCGCGAGAAAGAAGCTGGCGGTAAAATTGCTGATCATCGCCCAGGTGGCAAGGAAGCCCACACCAATGACCGTTATGGCGCTGACCAGAACGGTCCAGACCCCGCCTAGTCCGACACCCCAAATGTTGAGAACGGCAAATGCGGTAAGGATCCAGAGGCCGGCAACGACGATGCGACTGATTGTAAGATTGGTCTCATCCGTCAGATGCAAGTGACTTTGGAGGTATGACAGCCACCGCCGGAGAAGCCGCTCCAGTACAAGAATAACAATCGCGGCCACAATCAAGATCGCGACCGTTCCGACGACGGTCACGACATTGATGTTGTGATGATCAAGCCATTCAGCGACTTGGGTCATTGCTGACCTCAACAAGTCAATTGCAGTAGGACGCGGGCGACCGTCGTTTCAACGCAAGTATCGGCTGACGAGTTCCGACGAAATGCTAAACGAGGACCGAAGCCGGCATTAGCTGACATGCACGGCCCCGGCCCCGCGGGGCAAAAGAGAAGCCGGCAAGCCCGTTGAGCTCATTCTTGCACGACGGCTCTCTTAAGGGTCGCCCAAGTCCGGCGTTCGCGATCGAATCCTCCTCTCTTGCAACTCAGCGGCTTCGGCCGGATACTGGCTGCAGGTTCTTGGTCATCAGCAATCCGAGGAGGGCGATCATGGCAATCCAGATCGTGATGGACCGCACCGGCGACAGCCGTCAGCTTTTCGACCCAAACGACGCGCGAGAACTGGCGAAGGCGGAGAAGTGCTTCAACGAGCTGATAAACACCGGCTTCACCGCCGCGGTCCGGACGGGCCCGGGTCAGGTCTCGCGGATCCGGTCGTTCGACCCGAACGCGGAAGAAACCGTCTTCTTCCCCAGGCTGGTCGGCGGGTGATCGGTCCGCGTCATGTTGGGCTTCAGGTCATCTCGCCCGGGTGAACGCTCGCGCATGAGAGCCATACGGTCTCTCTTCATCAGACGCGGCGCCGAGAGAACTCCGGAGGGCCGCTCGCTGAGGCTCTTGCGGGAGTGGCTGTCGCCAGCGCAGTGGGCGCAGTTCGCGGCAAAGGGCTATTTCGAGGTTGTCGGTGGCGATACCGGCAAGCAGTACAGAATCTACGCGGGCGCCATGACCAACGTTTGCGAGGTCGACGAGAAGGGCTGCCCGACGCTCGGGCGGTGTTTCATGCCGCTGGGTGATCTGCCGGTCGGAGACGTCATGCTCGCCCAGAAGATCGCGCTGGAAAGCTGCGAAAACCGCGCGCTCGGGGTGGCCAGAAGGTTCGCTCCGACCGGTTTCATGTTCCGGCGAAGCCGGCTTGTTGGCTGAGGTGCGATATGGCGGCAACAGCTACACGAGTCGTTCTCGATACGCTGGCGGCGGAATTTCGGCTTCCGGCCACCGACGGCAAGACTTACGCACTGGACGACGTTGCGGGCGAAAAAGGC
>NZ_LGHL01000314.1 GCF_001908205.1 Bradyrhizobium sp. NAS80.1 | reverse complement strand
AAACGAACAGAATCGCGCCAAGGATCAGGTTTGCGACGTCGCACAGTTTTGCGTTCGTCCAGTTCTCCATCCAGTTCATCATGACACCCTCCATTGGAAGGTTTACACGGTAACCAACCGTCAGCTCGCCGCGCTGGTTCCATCGCGGCCCGCGGCATAATGGCAACGGCCAGCGCGCCCCGACGAGGCACTTCGCATTGGCCGGCCGCACTCTGTAGCACCCTGCGACAAGATCTAGTGTCTCTCGTCATCGTGAAGACCCCATATTTAGCCTATACCTTGCATTTTACCCGGATATAACGCATACTTTGTGCATGGATCACGAGATTTATGCACGGAACATGCAACAGACTCTCAAGCGCGCATCGACAGCACGAGACAAGATCTCGAACGGCAGGATCCTGCCGAAGAGCGTTGACTTGCGCTCAACCGCGGGGCGCCGGTTTAAGCACCTCGTTCGCACCTATGAGGCCGAGCTCGGCGGCGAGCCGACCGAGCTTCAGCGCGGCCTAGTGAGGCAGGTTGCGACGATCCAGATTCAGATCGAGCGTACCCAGGCGGACATCGTCGGCGGCTCCAGGGTTGTCGATTCCGATGAGGTCATCAGGCTGAGCAGCGAACACCGCCGCTTGCTGAACTCGTACTACTTCTGCGCAGCTTTATCGTTGATCCAGATGTCGAGGACTACGGCACCTCCGTCCCTTGTGAAGGCTTGGCACTCGACCTTGGCCTTCGGGAGCTCGAGATCAGCCAACTCGGATTTGTCTTTGAGAGCTAGCCGGTGGCATTTGCGAGCGGCCGCTTCCAAGGCTTTCAGGTCGACATTCGTCACTGCATTCCCTGCGCTGGCCGCCAAGGCGAACCATGCGTTCGGCGGGAAGCCGCTTGCTTGCCACGACAACGACACGCCGGTGAGCTGATGAGTAGTGCAGGTCAGGACCATATCCGGATCCTTGAAGAAAACGGTGTGGCGCGTTGGCGAGAAGTGATCGAACCGTGCACCGGTCCGCTCGACAATCCGGGCTGTTAGCTCCTTGCATTCGGCGCTGTCGGCCGGTCCTTCCTGCGAAGCCGCAAGAAGCGGGCCGGAACCAGCCACGAACGTCATCAAGCAGAATGTCCCTAGCCGGGCTAGCCGGCTCACGATACGCATTTCCCTTCTCTCCTAATCCTTTAACGCCCCGTGTCGGCGTCGTCCGAGCACTGAACGGGATGGCCCCCAGCGAGGATACAGGGCCGATATCGCCACGGCTCAACGAAGCTTCCAGCCCATATACCCCGAGCGGATTTCTGTGCCTCGCGCTCGGCTGTTGTATAACGTCCTTTCGAATAGCGCGGCCAGTCCAGGGCGAGGCCATTTGTCACAAGCCAGTCGCCTAGGTCGATCCCACCGACCGCACAAGTCGCCACTGTGCGCCCGTATCGGTCGATGTCTTTCGGCACACACCGCACCGGCCTTCTCGCAATGAACGCGTCCAGCTTGTTCGCCGCTACTGCGCCGCACCGATATGCGAGGCTGTCGTCTCCTCGGCATAGCTGGCTGCTCTCTGGAGCGTCGATGCCCCAGAGGCGAATTCGCGCGCCGTGAATCTCCAGTGTGTCGCCGTCGATGACGCTTGTTTGGCCAGCGAAGTCATCGGCCACGGCGGCTATAGAGGCACTGAAAAGAGCAGCCGATAGTATGATCCCGTTTCGGATTGCGCTCACTTCTTCGTTCTCAACCCGATCTCGACCAGCCGGCGGATGGCCTCGGGGCGGCCGGGCAGGTCTTCCTGCGCGCGGCGCCAATCGTCCAGCGACTTCAATGCGGCGACCGTCATTCGGACGTTGACGGCCTCGCTATCGACTGGCGGGCGTCCCATCTTTTTAGACTTTTTGGCGCTATCTAGTCTTGACTGCTTCATGACTTTATGGTGCCATAAAGTTGCGAGCCGGGCAAGTGCTGGAACACTCAACCCGGCTCTAACCCAAGCCAGAAAGGGAATCCCATGGCCAAGGCTAACCGAAAGTCTACCACGCCCCGCAAAACGCGCACCGCACCCAAACCTGCGCTTCAGGGCCTGGACCTGATCCGCGCGCCTCGCGGCCGCATCAATCTGGATATGCCGGACCTCAAGCGGGAGCTGCGGCTATTCCGTCACCCCAATGACATAGTGTCGCTCGTAGCGCTGTTCGATGCCTATCTCGCCGGTGCCAACGCGCTGCTTGGAATCGAAAACCAGCCGCGAGCGGAGGGCCTCGGCATCCTCACGCGGGAATCGAGTTTCATGTGGGCCAAAGCGCTTGTGGTCGCGGAGCATATGAAGGCCATCCAGCCATCCGACGTGCTCGCGATCGAGCACCGCGCGCGAGCACTGCTCAGCGCAACATTGGAACTCGGCCACGGGCTGGAAGGCGCGCGAGCGGTCCTCGAGGCCGCGATGGCTGCTGGCACCGCCGCCTGACGTTTCACGCCCCTGCACAGAGGCCCGCCGGTTCCCGCTGGCGGGCCTATGTGCTACAACCCGCCCGCGGCCGGGGTCCCCCTGGTCGCAGATCTCAGTCAAACTCCCGCCGGCCCGCAAGGTTCGGCGGGGTTTCTTTTGGAGAGTATCAGGTGGCAAAGAAGACGAAGAGCAAGCGCAAAGAGTACACGAAGGACGACGTCAAGCTCCTCAAGGAACACTCCAAAGCCCGCACGCCGGTAGCCAAACTCTCAAAGCTGATGAAGCGATCTGAGGGCTCGTTGAGGCAGAAGCCACTTAGCCTTGGAATTGGTTTAGGGCACCAGCGCTAGCCTGCGAGATTGAGCGGCCGCGAATAGAAAATCCCCATCATTCGGCCAAGATAGTCGGCGACCCTCGAGCTCGAGCCGGAGGGGACGTGAAGTAAATGCAGGACTTCCCGTATGTCTACCGATGGGACCGACAAGACCGCAAGGGCCAGCTGTGCCGCGTTCTCGCGCGAGGAAACATGAACAGTTGCCTCGTTGAATTTGTTGACGGCTACCGCATGGTGACTAGCCGCACTGCGCTCGGAAAAGCGGCTGGTTTGGTTTCGGGCGACACTGAGGGCGTGGGCTTCAGTGGATGCGTGTCGTCGGACAGGGCGAGGCATGCCGCGATCAAAGCGGCATCGTAAGCACCTCGCAAATTATCAATCCCTTGGGCCTCGGACGCCGATACCGTAGCGACCGCGCCTAACTTGTCGGCCCGCGGCGTTGCAATGGCGGCTATTGTTCTATATATGTCCGTCGTTGTCCCGAGAGGGGCAACCTTCTAGCTGAAGCGCTTTCGGTTCGTCCGGTGAGGACGAAAGCCACGAATGCTCCCATCGGGGAGCAGATACCAAGCCTGGTGCTTGGGCTGAGACCCTCATGGAGGGCAGCGGCAGCGTCCGAAAGGTCGACGGCGTACCGGTATAAAGCCCAGCGCGGCCCGGGGAAAGAAACAGGTTTTTCAAACCCTGGGTCTCGCCCCTTGTCCGCACGTAGCGTGGCGAGTCCTGTTACCGGAGACTCGTCATGACCGCAGTTGCCGACGCACCCGCCACATCCATTCTCGACGGGTATATCACCGAAGTCGATTTCGCCGTTGAGGCAAAGATCTCGTCGCGCACGGTAGCCCGATATCGCAGCCAACCTGACGGCCTGCCATATCTCGAGTTCGGCGGAAGAATTTACATCCCCATCGACGGCGCCAGAGAATGGCTTAAAGCCAAAGTGAAGCACCCGAGCGCTGGGCGCCGGGCAGCCTGACCGATGTCCAAAGGCCGCCACCTTTTTACTCAGCCGGCCATCACAAGGGCCGTTAAGGCCGTGTTGGCGGCCGGGGTGTCTGTGGCAGAGGTCGAGATTGGGCGCGATGGGAGCATCAGGATCATTGTCGGCGAGCCGGCTCAGGCCCACAATCCCGCCGAGGTCAACGAGTGGGACACCGTCAAATGAAGCGCCGCAACCCGCGTTTCGTGCACGAATACCAGAACCAGCACGGCACACCCGTTTACTACCTCCGGAAGCCGGGACACCCTAAGTTCAGGCTGCGCATCCCCGATGGATGCCTGCCGTGGTCGCCGTCATTCATGGCGATCTATGAGGCAGCGATGGCCGAGGCGCCGGCCAAGCCCGAGCTCGGCGTCGGCCGCACGGTGCCCGGCACCGTCAACGCCGCGCTCATCTCCTACTACCAGTCGACGGCCTTCACCAAGGGCCTTGCCAAGTCTACCCAGGGCAACCGCCGCGCCATCCTCGAAAACTTCCGCAACGATCACGGCGACAAGCGCACTGCGCTGATGCACACCCAGGCGCTGCAGAACGTCTTCAACGGCAAGACAGCAATCGTTCAGCGAAACTGGATGAAAGCGCTGCGCGGCTTCCTCGACCACTGCCTTGCGCTCGGCGTGATGAAGGTCGATCCGCTGGCCGGCGTGAAGCTGGCGAAGACGAAAAAGTCTAGCGGCTTCCACACTTGGACCGAAGACGAGATCACCAAGTACAGGGAGCGGCACGCGCCGGGCACTAAAGCACGGCTCGCGCTCGAATTACTTCTACAGACCGGACATGCCAGAGCCGATGCCGTCAGGATGGGGCGCCAGCACGTCAAGGCCGGCAAGCTGTCAATGCGCCGGCAGAAGACGGGAGTCCAATTCGACATCCCGCTGTTGCCTGAGCTGGTCTCCGAGTTGGCGTTGCATCCCAGAACAGAGCAGCTCGCGTATCTGGTCACGGAACAGAGCCAGCCATTCACCGCGGCCGGGTTCGGCAACTGGTTCGCGGATCGCTGTAGGGAGGCCGGAGTGCCGGGCAGGGCGCACGGCTTGCGCAAGGCGTCGGCGATTCGGCTCGCGCTCAATGGCGCCACAGCGTTTGAGCTGATGGCATGGCATGGATGGCGCACGATCGGCGAGGCTCAGCGCTACGTCGAGGAGGCCAACCGGATCAAGCTGGCCGAGAGTGCCGCGGCCAAAATGCGAACAGAAATTGGCTCACCAGCCAACCCGGTGAGCCAAATTGACCCGCAACCCATTGAAAAGACAGTGGTCGAAAATGAGCGGCCCGAGACATAGGTGACAGAACGTACCGGACACATGGGTTACACTTTCCGCTTTTGTTCTGCGGGAGGTGTGGATGCCGTGGAAAGC
>NZ_LGHL01000313.1 GCF_001908205.1 Bradyrhizobium sp. NAS80.1 | reverse complement strand
GTTGCCAAGAGACCCGGCAACTCGAACCGCAGGGAATGCGGGCCTTGCCGCACGGCGATGCCTCGCTCCAGCAGGAACGCTCGGATCTGATTGATGACGCCGGTACGCTGACCGACCAATCGATCGCGGACCCGGTGCAGTGCCTGAAGGTCGAGCTGATCGGCGGTCTTGGTCGCGACGAATTTCATGGTCGGGCGTTGGACAGCCTCGGCGATGGCTTCCGCATCTCGGAAGGCATTCTTCTGTCCCTTCGAATACGGGCGCACGTATTTCGCCGGCATCAGGCGGGCGTCGTGGCCAAGCATTTGGAGTTTGCGGCTAAGATGATGGGCGCAGAGACTCCAACGAGCGCCTGCTTGCCGATCTCACCAAGGAGGCCGAGATGGCGCAGAACATCCGCGCGATCGCCGCGAGGAGCGGCATGAACTGTCCGGTGCCTCCGAATATCTTCCAGACCGGCGAGACTGATCGCGGCCTGACGCAGCGCATCGAGTGTAAAAGCAGTGACGGAGAGAAGACCTGGAACCTGCGCATGGTCATGCGACCGAACGGCATCAATCAGGTCGAAACCTGGTAGAGGGCTGTCAACCCAGTTGGATGATGTCTCCTATTGGTCCGTAACAAGCGTCCGCCCCAGCTTTGGGTCGACGTCCGTTCATGGCCCTTCGCGTCATTTCGTTGCCACGCAGTAAGCGGAACGCTTTCGGGGAAGAACAGACATCGACCGGTAGCCGAAGCCCGCAGTGTCTGTCGAAAATGACCCGAAGCCGACGTCTAAGCGATCATACTCGGGCGTGACGCCGTCGAATCGTACCATCTGCGCGACGCCTCGCTTTCGGCCGGAACCGGCATGTTCAGCGCCTTGCTGGCGAAGTCGATCGCGACGACCGCCGTGATGTCGGCGACGCTGAACTCGTCGCCAGCGATGTAGGGCGCCTCGTGTAAGCGAGCCTCGAGATCGCTGTAGAAGTCGGCGATCCTGGCGCGGCCTCGATCGACTATCGCGGGAATCTGCTCATAGCCGTGCGGCCCCGAGATCGCGCGCCCTTTGAGTCCGGCGGCTCCGTTCCGGACAGTCTCCATTACCGCGGCGAAACCCTCCAACTCCATCCGGCGCTCCCACATTGTGATCAGCGCCTTCGTCTTTGGCGATGACCCCAGCAGCGGCGGCACAGGATTGGTCTCTTCGAGGTAACGGAGGATCGCCGGGACCTCCGCGATCGTAGTTCCGTCGTCGAGGACGAGCGCCGGTACGACGCGACGTGGATTTATCGCGGCGTAGGCCTCCGAAAACTGCTCGCGTGCGCCGAGATCGACCGGCACGAACGGCATCGAGATGCCCTTCTCGGCGAGATAGATTCTGACCCGGCGGGAGTTGGGCGACGCGCTGGACTGGTAGAGCTTCATGGTGGTTCTCCCGATTAGAGTTTCGAGCCGCCGCCGACCTGGACGGTGTCGCCCGTCACCCAGCGGGCTGAATCGGATGCGAGAAATGCCACGACGTCGGCGACGTCGTCGGCGTGGCCGATCCGCTGCAGCGCCTGCATTCCCATCGCGTAGCCGCGGCCCTCGTCTGTCTTTGTGAATTGGGACATGTCTGTGTCGATAATGCCTGGCGCGACGGCATTGACGCGGATGCCTCGCGGTCCAAGCAACGCTGCGAAGTGTTTGACGAGCGTGTCGATGGCGCCCTTGGTGGTGGAATAAGCGGACAACTGGCCGACTGCGGCCCGCGCCGCCAACGACGACGTCATCACGATGCTGGAGCCGTCCCTCATCAGCGGCAGGAGTTGCTGCACGAGGAAAAACGGCGAGCGTACGTTGACCGCGAACATCCGGTCGAAGTCCGATACGGTCTGAGCTTCGATCGTGGCCGGAACCGCGATCCCTACGTTAGCCACCAGAATATCGAGCGGGCCCGCGACGAGCTTGCGGACTTCTGCTGCAAGTTCGTGAGCACCATCTGGCGCGGACAGGTCCGCGCCGACAGCGTCTGCGCTGCCGCCGGCTTCGCGGATCTCGGCGACCAGGGAGTCGGCGTCCTTGGCGGAGTTTCCGTAGTGGACGAGGACGCGCGCGCCGGCGCGAGCGAGCGCACGCGCGGTTGCGCGGCCGATGCCGCGCGAGGCGCCGGTGACGAGGGCTGTTCTAGCGACGAGGTCGTTCATAATGGTTCTCCTTCTTCGGTTTGCTGTGAGAAAGTCTTCAGGCGGCGGTCCTGCCACCGTTCACGTTGATGATCTGGCCGGTGATGAACGAGGCCTTGTCCGACGCCGCGAACAGGATGGCGTCCGCCAGTTCGTCGGCGCGTCCGGCGCGCTTCATCGGAATGCCCGCGACCATTCCGGCCTTGCGGTCGGCCGAGCCGGTGAACCTGTCGAGCATCGCGGTTTCGATTGGTCCCGGCGCGATTGCGTTGACGCGGACCCCGAAATCGGCGGCTTCGAGCGCGGCGGACTTGGTGAGGCCCTCAACGGCGTGCTTGCTGGCGACATAGAGGGAGGCGTTCGGCGCTCCGCGGCTGCCCATGGTCGACGAGATGTTGACGATGCTGCCGAAGCCTTGACGCTGCATAACGCGAAGTTCGTGCTTCATCGACAGGACGACGCCGAGGACGTTGGTGTCGAACGTGGCCGCGTAGCTGCCCGGGGTCTGCTCCGTCACTGGACCCGGTTTGCCCTCCGTGCCGGCGTTGTTGACGGCGACGTCGAGACGGCCGAATCGCTTCACGGTCTGGTCGATCAGCGCTGACACGTCTTCCTCGCGGCGTACGTCCGCGCGGACGAACTCCGCCTCGCCGCCGAGCGAACGGAGTTCGCTTGCCAGCGCGCCTCCGGTGTCGTCATGGCGTCCGGAAACGACGACGCTCGCGCCTTGGCGTGCGAAAGCGAGCGCGGTCGCGCGGCCGATGCCCGTGAGAGCTCCCGTGATAAGTACTACTGACTTGGTCATCTCGTTCTCCAAAGGTGTGGCCGATATGCTCGTTCGGCCTGGGTTCGTTCGATCCCGCGGTCGGCGCCGAGGCGTCCGGAGCCGCCAAATGGCCGTCTATGGAGCGAAATCTAGAAAGCGCTGGCTTCCTTGAGAAAGACTTCGTAAGGTCAGAGCCATACTTTTCAGGGATAGCTATGGAGCTGCGCCATCTCCGTTACTTCGTCGCCGTCGCCGAGGAGGGCAGCCTTTCGGTCGCCGCGCAGAAGCGTCTGCACACGGCCCAGCCGTCGCTGAGCCGTCAGATTCGCGACCTGGAGCTAGAGCTCGGCGTGCAGTTATTTGTGCGCGGGCCGCGCGGCATCGACCTCACGCCGCCAGGTCGCGTATTTCTCGACCACGCGCGGGTGGCTTTGCTGCAGGTCGAAGCGGCGGCTGAAGCCGCGCGGCGCGCCGGACAGCCGGCGAAATCGCCGCTCTCGATCGGATTCCTCACCGGCTACGAAATGGACTGGCTTCCTGCCGTGATGGACGTCCTGCGTGGAAAACTTTCCACCGCGGAGATCACGATCCGAAGCGAGGACTCTCCCGACCTGGCCGCCGCGTTGATAAGAGGAAAGATCGATCTGGCGTTCATGCGCGCTGAGAAGAACGCGCCCGGTCTGCAGTTCAAGCTGCTTCGCCACGATCCGGTGCTGGTCGTGATGCCAAAGGACCATGAGCTTGCCGCGCGGTCCTCCGTCCGTCCGAAGGATCTGGCAAGACAAAGCCTGATAGGGGTATCGCCCGTTCGGGCGCCCACGTTGCGGGCAGTGGTCGAGGATTTCTACAGGCGCAATGGGCTGACGGCAAAGCCCGCGCACCAGGCGGAGAACCTTGCGATGGCCGCCTCGCTCGTCGCTTCTACCGGCGGCGTCAGTCTTCTGCCGCTGTACGCGCAGAACTTTCTTCCAAAGAACGTCATCAGCCGCCCGATCCAGGGAGCCGCTCCAATGATCGATCTGGTTCTCGGCTACAACGAGGCCAACAATTCGCCGCTGCTCAGGTTCTTCCTGTCGAAGTTGGACGAGATCAAGTTTCAGGCGCTGAAGCGTGAAGTCGGGTAGGACCACATCGTGGCCGTCCGGAGCGACAGGACTCCGGAAACAATGTCACAGTGCATCGACTGATCATCCTGCTGAAATGAAAATCTATAAGCCCGTTTTTGAGAGTCTCTCGACTGAGAGAAAGGTCGAAACGAACTTCCGCTCCTGGCCCTTCGCGTCATTTCGCTGCCGCGCAATAAGTAGGTCACTTTTGGGGAGGAGCAGACATCGAGCGGCAGCGGAAACCAGCAGAGTCGGTCGAAAATGACCCT
>NZ_LGHL01000312.1 GCF_001908205.1 Bradyrhizobium sp. NAS80.1 | reverse complement strand
AGTACGATCGTCCGCCCTCCGCTACCGCCGTCTCGAATCCGAAACCGCGCGGTTTCAGTCTCGACATAGCGGATGCCAGGCCGTGACGAGGATGCCCATTCGCTTGAACGCGCCGCCTGTATGGGAGACGCTGGATGCGTATCTAGAAAAACCGGATTCATCAGAGACACACTTCTCCTCGCTTTTCATAACGGCCTCGTCGCAGCCGCGCGCCAATCAGCTCAAAAGAGCTGCAATGGTGGCGCATCTTGTCATGACAGCGCACTACGTCACGTCTGATAGGGAAAATTACACCGACCTGTGTACTTTGCGCAAGTCTTGATGCACATTCGGCCTAACGGTGAACAGATCAGCTTACTCACATGCAATTTGTGTGAGGAGATGCCATATCGCAGCATTCGATGCGCTGCCCGCAAATCACAGCCAGCAGGCATATGTCCGGCCTTCGTTTCGCTTTCGACGGGCCGGTGCTTGGTCCCGGCCGCCGCGACACAATGATTGTGCTCGCGCGCTCGAGAAGTTCTAATTCTCCGTCTGCTGAATATGCACGCCGCCGAGCCGACCAAACGAACCCAAGACGAACACCTCAAATGCTCGCAATCTGAAGATCGATCGCAACAAGATCAACGTCGACGGAGGTTCGATCGCGCTTGGTTATCCGTTTATCATTCAAAGGCCGTTCAACGAGGCGCCGTTAGCTGCCGGCCCGATTGTCCTGTCCCCGGTCACCGCAGCGTGCTCTGGCGTAGAATGGCGCGCCATTCCGAATAAAAGCGCGAACTCTTATGTTATTGAAATCGCGTTGTAATTTGTAAAAGATTTTTGCTTCGGTGGCGCGAGTATGTCCGCTTCTGGCGGATTGTGTTGAACAAGCCGGCGAGCTGACTGTTGACATGCGCGCCGGATCCCTGCGCGTATGAGTGTGTCTCTGCTCAGGTGGGCATCGGAGCAGGCACCGGAATCAGCTTGGCCAGCTTTCGAAGGTTCTGAGCGGTGGCGGCGAGCAGGAATTCGTCGTGAGCACCGCATGGCCGTCGGTCCCCGCAGCGGAACGCTGCTTATTGGCGTCGGCAGCGACCAGGCTGGCATCGACGGCTAAAGCCGTTCCATCGATCAGCCCCTCCGCCATGCAGCGCCGCACCACCGTCTCAAACAGCTTGCGCAGGAGACCGCAATCGCGGAAGCGACCGTGTCCGTTCTTTGAGAAAGTCGAATGATCCGGCACCTCGCCATCGAGGCCGAGACGGCAAAACCAGCGACAAAGCGAGGTTCAAGTGAACCTCATCGCACAACCGGCGTTCCGATCGGATGCCGTAACAGTAGCCGACCAGCAGCATCCGGACGAGCAGCTCAGGATCAATCGATGGCCGTCCGGTCGAACTGTAGAATGGCGCCAAATCAGCGATGGCGCTCCGCTTCAACGGGAAGTTTTTCAACACAATCAGCGGAAAGCGGACATAGACGCCTAAGACGTATGGATCGGAAAGGCGTTGATTTGACCACGTGTGAAACTCTCGCAGGCTTTTATATTCTGACGTTTAGGCTGACGTTTTCTCCTAGCAAACGGAACCGCCTCAAGTGGATTTTGCGGTCAGCGCACTTAAAGCTCTTTGCGGCGGCGACTAGCAATCGGCAACGTTGACAGCTAATCCTCCCAAGCTTGTCTCCTTGTATTTGGTACGCATGTCACGACCGGTCTGCCTCATGGTCTCGATCACTTCGTCCAGCGAGACGCGATGGTTTCCATCGCCGCGTAGCGCTAGCATGGCCGCATTGATGGCCTTGATGGCTCCCATCGTATTGCGCTCGATGCACGGGATCTGCACGAGGCCGCCGATTGGATCGCAGGTCAAGCCGAGATTGTGCTCCATGCCGATCTCGGCGGCATTTTCGATTTGCGCATTGCTACCGCCAAGCACGGCCGTCAGACCGGCTGCGGCCATGGAGCAGGCGACACCGACTTCGCCCTGGCATCCCATTTCGGCGGCCGAGATCGAGGCGTTTTTCTTGTACAGCATGCCGATCGCCGATGCCGTCAGCAGGAACTGATGCGCCTTGGCCCTGGTCGCCTGGTTGCGAAAGAAAGTCTCGTAATATTTCAGCACCGCCGGAATGACCCCGGCTGCGCCGTTGGTCGGAGCGGTGACGACGCGGCCGCCTGCGGCATTCTCCTCATTGACGGCCAGTGCGTAGACGCTGACCCATTCCAGGGCCGAAAGCGGGCCTGCCGTTCCCGACATGTTGAGTTTCCGAAGCAGGTCGGGCGCGCGACGTTTGACGTTGAGATTGCCAGGCAGAATGCCTTCATTGACGCAGCCGCTGTCGATGCTTCGCATCATCGCGGTGCGTACGCTGTCCAGAAACATCTCTGTCTCATGCGGCTCATGTCGGGATGATTCGTTCGCCGCAACGATGTCGGCGATCGAGAGGCCTTCCGCATGACCTATCGCAAGAAGTTCGCTGGCCGTCGAAAAAGGGAAGCGCTCCCGACCGCTATTCTGCTGAGGGGTGTCGTCGATGGGAGCCTCGTCGTCCGAAACGATGGTGCCGCCCCCGATCGAATAATAGGTGCGGGTCAGCAGCGTGCGTGTTCCGCGGAAGGCCGTGAACCGCAACCCGTTCGAATGCCGCGGCAACACCTCGCGCGTGCGGAAGACGAGGTGATCTTCCGCAAAGGGAATGGTGTGGCCGCCTATCACCGAGAGTTCGGATCGGCTGCGGACCAGATTGACGATCGTATCGACGGATGCGGGATCGATGGTGTCCGGGAGCCAACCGCACAGTCCGAGAATGATGGCGCGGTCGGTGCAGTGTCCTTTGCCCGTCAGCGCGAGCGATCCGTAGACATCGATTCGAATGCCGGTGCAGTCATGGATGTCCGGTCCGATCGCATGGATGAAGGCGTGGGCTGCGCGCATCGGTCCGACCGTGTGCGAACTGGATGGACCGATCCCGATGACGAACATCTGCTCGACGCCGATGGCGCCGGAGACCTTCGGAAGGGGGCGGGCGTGTTCTGGAGAAGACTCTTCATGCAGAGTCGGTTCGTGAAGGAGTTTGATCGACATGAGGCGCTTTCGTTGTCGTTGAAACGATATGCGCCCCATCTGTCTTTGTGCCTGAGAACGTTATCCCGTCGGCGGACGCCGTAGCGTCTCTCTCCAGATTTCAAATGTTGTCACGGTCCTTTTGCCTGAGAGTTTCCGGGGCGGTTGCTCCTTCGGCGTCGGTCGCAAATGGCGATCCGAGCTCTTCCGTGACAATTGAGTTTGCAAT
>NZ_LGHL01000311.1 GCF_001908205.1 Bradyrhizobium sp. NAS80.1 | reverse complement strand
CTGCAGGATGACGGCTCACTCGAAGGGGAGATTTGTCTCCTCAACGGCGACAACATCCCGTTCATCGCGCGCCGTTCCAAGACTTCTTCAACAGCCTGCTAGAACGCGTATTCCGCGTAGGCCGGTTCCACCGAACCCTTCCAGGGTCCGTTGAACTTGTCGAGCATCTCCTCGGCCGGCGTCCGGCCGGAATCGACGATACGATCGAGCGGCTCCAGGTGCCGGCTCTCGTCGCGGCCGAGCTGGTCGACCTGGCCGCGCCGGCGCAGGCCGGCATGTGCCAGAACGAGGCATTCCTTGGTGATCTCGAAGAGATAACGGTCCTTGATCCGCGCCTTGAAGCCGAAGCGCGGCACGTCGTCGCGCAGGGCCTGGCGCTCATGCGCGGTCCAGTGCTTCACCATGTCCCAGGCGGCGTCGAGCGACACATCGTCGTAGAGCAGTCCGACCCAGAACGCCGGCAGCGCCGGCAGCCGGCCCCAGGGGCCGCCGTCAGAGCCGCGCATCTCGAGATAGCGCTTCAGCCGCACTTCGGGGAAAATCGTCGAGAGATGGTTGGCCCAGTCCGACAGCGTCGGACGCTCGCCGGGCAGATTGTTGTTGCGGCCGTCGAAGAACGCGCGGAACGAGGAGCCCGACACGTCGATGTACTCGTCGCCGCGCTTGACGAAGTACATGGGCACGTCGAGCGCGTAATCGACATAGCGCTCGAAGCCCATGCCGTCCTCGAACGCCCACGGCATCATGCCCGCGCGCGCATTGTCGGTGTCGCGCCATATCTCGGAACGGAAGGAAAGAAAGCCGTTCGGCTTGCCTTCGGTGAACGGCGAATTGGCGAACAAGGCCGTCGCGACCGGCTGGAGCGCGAGCGAGACGCGCAGCTTCTTGACCATGTCGGCTTCGGAGCAGAAGTCGAGATTGGTCTGCACCGTGCAGGTCCGGTACATCATGTCGAGGCCGTACTGGCCGACCTTCGGCATGTAGTTGGTCATGATCTTGTAGCGGCCCTTGGGCATCACGGGGATGTCGGCGCGCGACCAGGACGGCGTCATGCCGAGGCCGAGGAAGCCGATGCCGAGCGGCGTTGCGATCTCGCGCACCTGCGCCAGATGCGCCATCAACTCGCTCTGGGTCTGGTGCACGTTCTCGACCGGTGCACCCGAGAGCTCGAACTGTCCGCCGGGCTCGAGCGAAATCGCGCCGCCGCCTGTGACGTCGTAGAGGCCGATGATGTTGCCCTTCTCCATGATTGGCTCCCAGCCGAGCAGGAGCTTCATGCCTTCGAGCAGGGCGCCGATACCGCGCGCGCCTTCGTAGGGCACTGGACGATGCCCTTCGAGCGTGAACGGTGTCTTCTCGTGCTCGGTCCCCATGCGGAATTCGGACCTGGGCTTGCAGCCAGCCTCGAACCACGCAACGAGCTCGTCGCGTGATTGCAGCGGCGTCATATCGATCTGGTCTCGCGCCATATCAAACTCTATTCAAAAGCGCTTCGACCGAATGCGCGCGGGTGACGGGACGGTCCGCGAACCCACCGGGCGCGCGGACATGCTGGTTTGCCGTGCGATCATCGCAGCGGCGTGCTTTCGTTGACGCTGACGGGCGGCAGCTTCACCTCGCCGCACGAACAGCCCAGGCGGTCGAGCAGACCACTGAGCCTGACGGCATCGGCATCAGACAGTTTCGAGCCGACATATTTCTCGATCGCAGCGGAATAGGCTCCCCACATCCGCTTCTGCAATTCACGGCCGGCCTCCGTGATCTCGACGAACTGGCCGCGCTTGTCGATCTTGCATTCGCGCCGGGAGGCGAGGCCCTCGTCGACCAGCCGATCGATCAGGCGCGAAGTGGAGTATTGTGGGATCAGCATCTGCCGTTCGAGTTCCACGGGCCGCAGCTCGCCGGAGGGGGCGCGCGACAATTCGAGCAGCGCGTCATACCAGGCAAGCGGCGGGAAACCCGCCTTCTTCAGGTCCTGCTCGACGCAGTCGAGCACTCGGCTCTGCACCCGCATCAGGCGGATCCAGGCGGCAGTTGCCTCGGTCGATGGTTTGCGTTTCATGATCCCGCTCAAGCTCGTCGCCCGCTCTTTACCTCACTCGATGCACCTGCATCAATCTTGACTATTTCATGCAGGCGCATGTAGTCGTTCTTTCGCTCCAACCAAGCGTCAAGAGGAGGAAATTCCATGAAACTGTACTATTCGCCCGGTGCCTGCTCACTCTCCCCCCACATCGCGCTCCTGGAAGCCGACCTGCCCTATGAGCTGGTCAAGGTCGATATCCGGGCCAAGAAGCTCGAAAATGGTGAGGATTATCTGAAGCTGAACCCCAAGGGCCAGGTCCCAGCACTGGGCCTCGACAGCGGTGAGATCGTGACCGAAGGGCCGGTGATTGTCCAGATGATCGCCGACCAGGCTTCAGCCAAGGCGCTGGCGCCGGCCCGCGACAGCTCCGAGCGCTACAAGCTGCTCGAATGGCTGAACTTCCTCACCTCGGAGGTGCACAAGAGCTTCGGTCCGCTGTTCGCGCCGGCGCTGAATGATGAGGCCAAGGCCTTCTTCAAGGACCGCGTCATGGGCAAGCTGAAATACATCGACAGTCAGCTAGCCGGCCGCGACTACCTCATGGGCAAGCAGTTCACGGTCGCCGACGGCTATCTCTTCACCATGCTGACCTGGGGCGACCGTATGAAGTTCGACCTCTCGGCAATGCCCAACCTCACCGCCTACAAGGCCCGCGTCGCAGCACGGCCCAAGGTTCAGGAAGCACTGAAGAAAGAAGGGCTGGTGCAGGCCGCCTGAGGCGCGACAGCGATCAATCTCCAAAGGGCCGGGTCGACGATCCGGCCCTTTTTGTTTGCCGCAGGACGGCGCGGCTCGGGGCAATCCCGCCGGATCATCATACCTTCAATTAGCCTAATGAACTACTGTTCGCCAAACGTAAGTGATGCTGTCTTGTCAGCCCCCGCAAAGCGAGCGAGCTTGGCGCGATTGGTCGAAGGATTTTTGCACTCTCGGAGTTGAACTTGACGTTTGCCTTCGTCCTGATCGCTGCAAGCGCATTGGTGGGAATAGCGGCAGGTTTCGTTTTCAGGATCTGGGCGCTGGTCGTGATCGCGCCCTTAATCGCGGTCTTCTCCGCGATTGTTCTTCGTATTTATGAATTCGGGATGATGGCGGGCGTGACCGTCATTGCCATCTGCCTTGTCGCGTGCCAGCTCGCCTACCTCGCGGCAACCTATCTGCTGCACGCGCGGAACGTTTCATCCCATGACGAAGTCGACGGCAAACCAGGCGAGATAGGCGAGCAGAAAATCCGCCGCCAGCACAAGTAACGCCAAAGCCGTCCAAAGCACTGGCCCCTTGCGGCGCAAGCGTGCCGGCTTCTGTTGTGGCGAGAGGCGCCCCGTCGCGGACGCGGCAGCATATTTCGCGGCGAGATCGCGACCGAGCGCGGTCTTCCGCAACACCAAAGAGTTCATCAAGGACACTTTCTGACTTCGTCTTCGACTTGCCGGTAGAATGGCAAGTGTCCCGACAAGGTTCATGACCCTGACCCAACGCAACAGTGGTGTCAGGGCCAAGCAAAAGAACGGCGCCGCTTTGACGCGCCTGTGACAATTGCGCGGCACGCCGCGCCTCTGGCACGGTTCCTACGCGGATTCTGTGACGGGTTCCACAAGGGGAAGCGATCCTGACGCAACCGTGATGACGTTGTCCAAATCGGGATAGGGGGGCGTCTCGCGACGCCGCCCCTCCCACACCACCGGACATACGGGTCCGTATCCGGCGGTTCAGCGGATTATGCGGGCCGCG
>NZ_LGHL01000310.1 GCF_001908205.1 Bradyrhizobium sp. NAS80.1 | reverse complement strand
GGACGAAGCTGGGTTCAAGAGTTCGAATCTCCTCGGGCGCGCCACTCAGAATAAAATCGCGAACTCCGCGATCACCGATCTCGCTTTCCAATTCGCAAGATGAAATGTTAATTGCAGGAAAAGAACTTGCGAGGCGGCAAGGAATGAGTGATTGGAATGAATTCAGGATCGTTTTGGCGGTTGCGCGCGCCGGATCGCTGGTTGGCGCAGCGAAGGATCTCGGACACGATCATTCGACGATCTTTCGATGGCTGAACGCGCTGGAAAAGCGAAAGGCTGTTCAACTATTCGACCGGACGTCGGGTCAATACCTTCCAACGGAAGCCGGCGCACGGATGGCCCTGGCGGCCGAGCGGATGGAAGCGGAGGCATTGGCGCTTGATCGGTCGATCACAGGCCAGGACGCCAGGCTTTCTGGAAAACTCAAGATCACGTCATCCGAGACGCTGGCCTATCGGATTCTCAACGAGGTGCTGGCAAGCTTTCGGCGTGAGCATGACGGGATCGAGATCGAATTGCTCGTCGACAATCGACAACTTGATCTCCAACGCCGCGAGGCGGATATCGCCATCCGTGCGACACGTCCCCATGAAGGTGATTTATTCGGACGCAAGATCGCCTCAACACCTTGGACCTTCTATGGAAGCAGCACCTATCTCGCCGATCGCGGCCGTCCGACCGATCTCGCTTCGCTTTCGGGATATGCCGTCATCGGCTGGGACAGCAGCGCGGTGGCCGCTGCATCCGAGTGGCTGGCGAAGAACATCTCGCCCTATGCCTTCGCCTACCGCTCGAGCAGCCTCATCAATCAGCTTATGGCGGTGAAGGCGGGCTTGGGGCTGGCGCTGCTGCCCTGCTACCTCGGAGATCTAGAGCCTGACATCGAGCGGGTTCAAGAGCCGCTCGATGAACTTACGAGGGAGCTGTGGCTGATCACCCACAAGGATTTACGCAACACCGCGCGTGTGCGGGCTTTCTTTGATCATGTCGGTGGCGGCCTGCTGGCTCGCCGGGCGTTGTTGGAGGGCGAACGCGTCGAGAGTTCCGCATCGGAACGGTGAACGAAGGAAGCGCTTGGCACCGCCTCGTGCCCGCTGATCGCCACGCGTCGTTCCTCGAGCGCGTGGGTGTGCTATTTGCGTAAGATCTCTCTACCCTGAAGAGATCGGGCACAGCAGCAGGAGCCACCTCGCGCTAATGACGTCCCTCCCCGGTCTTGTAGCCAGGCTGCCGGAACGGATGTGCGTCGGCGAACGCCGGGAGTTCGAAGCAGCGCTTCCCCAGCGCCGCCACCGCGGGAAACGCCGCCAGGTCCAGCTTATAAAGATCGGCAGTGACGATCTGGCCGGCGATGCAGATGTCGGCGATCGTCGGCGTAGCCCCCAGCGCAAATGGAGCAGCCGGACGTCGCGTAAGCAGCCGCTCATAGGTCGCAAGTCCTTCCTCCGCCCAATGCCTGCACCATGACTCGATTGCTGCCACATCGGCGCCGAATACCTCGCCGAGATGCTTGCGGACGCGCGGTACGACAAGAGGATGAGCATCTGCGACCGAAACCAATGCGAGCGACCGGACATAGGCTCGGTCCTTAGCCTCGACCGGCAGCAGCCTTGGCTCCGGCTGGATATCATCGAGATATTCCATGATCGCCAGCGACTGAAAGATCCGATGGTCGTCGTGAACGAAGGTGGGCACCACATGCTCCGCGCTCATTTCAGCATACCCGGCATCGAACTGGCGTCCGGATAGAATGTCGATTTCGATTTCCTCGAAGGGAAGCTTCTTCAACGCAAGTGCGACACGGACGCGGAATGCCGCATTCGAGCGCCAGAAGCCGTAGAGCTGAATTGTCAATGGATCGGTCCTTTCCTGATTCTCCTACCAGAGAGATAAGCGAATCCGCCTCAAGGCCGGATTGGAAAACAGCAAGCGAGGCTTGCGGAACGGCAATGCCCTCGCGCGAGACGGCGGGCGTGGATGTCCCCTAGGCAGTATCTGGTATGATTTCGAGAATCGAGCCACCGACGCTTGGTGGGTGGAAGTAGTGGTGCGCCATTTATCAAGAATGGAATTGCCTCCTCGCACCCCGCGCATCTATCACGAAATGCCGTTGGTTCGGCTTTGATCAGCCGCGTTGCCATCAGAGGCTCCTCGAACCAGAAAGGCTTGCTCCCCAAGATATTAGTCGGTCGCCACCACTAATTGCTTCCCCTCTTCCGCCCTAGCGATTGGTTGCCTGGTTTCTCAGGCTCGTGGGAAACTATTTTTACACAGCTCCAAGGGCTTGCAGCCCCTCTCTCGTCAGGAGCAAGTTGGGCCCGCGTTTTTGCCGACTAACACCTGGCTAGGAGCGAACAAAGTAGAAATACCGATACCTGTGCGTGCGCGGCGCGTTACGCGCGAAGAGCTGTACCGGATGGTCTGGCGTAAGCCGATGATCCGACTTGCCCAGGAATTCGGAATCACCGGAAACGGTCTCGCCAAGGTCTGCGAGAGGCTGGACGTGCCTTATCCTCCGCGCGGCCATTGGGCCAAGAGGGAAGCCGGAAAGCCAGTTCAGGCAGACCAATAGCATCAAGGTGACGCCAATCATGCCCGCCTCATGAGTCGAGATCAGCTGGCTTCCGAGAAACGGCGAGGAACCGAATGGGGTCGGATACTGCTTGATGGTAAAGTCCCAGATCAGCCCAGCGCAGCTATTGATGATCGAGACAGCGCAATGAATCCGGCAACGTTGGTCATGACCGGCGCGGTCGCCAATGGCCTGAACAAGACCCGTCGATGGCGATGCCACCGACAAACGAGAAGGCCAGCGTGATCAGGAACGCCCCCCAATACGGGACTCCCCACTGCATCAGTTGCCAGGACGTAAAGGTGGAGAACATCGCCATTTCGCCTTGCGCGAAATTAAGATGGTCGATCGCCTGGTAGATCATGACAACCGAGAGCGCCATGCAGGCATAGATCGCGCCGGTAGCAATCCCGGCGAGGATTTGATTGGTGAGAAGATCCACGACCCCGTTCCT
>NZ_LGHL01000031.1 GCF_001908205.1 Bradyrhizobium sp. NAS80.1 | reverse complement strand
TCGAAGGCTTCTACAATCGAACTCGTCGTCACTCCGCCATCGGCTTTATCAGCCCGATCGAGATGGAGCTAAAAGCAGCTTAACCCTGTCCATTTTTTCGGGGGAAGATCAAGTCAAAACGCTTTTGTGAGGTTTAGGGCTCGCTGTGCTAATAGGGTGAGCGGTCAAGATAAGCGTCGAATGCGGCGGCAACAGCGCGAACAACAAATCGGTGCTCCCGCTTTACGCGGATTGTTCCATTGTGGATGTCCACGATTCCGTCCTCGGCGAGCATTGGCAAACGTTCAGCTGAATTGAGAAAAGGAATGGGATCAAATCCGTAAGCGGTACAGATTGCCGGCACATCGACCTCCAAATCGCACATCAGGCGCTCGATAATTGCGGCGCGCAGACGGTCTTCGTCGCTGAGGCGATAGCCTTTCGACGTCGGCAGACGGCCGGCGTTGATGCGCCCGCTATATGCGTTCGTTGCGACCTCGTTCTGGACATAACCGTCACTGAGGCGTCCGATGGCCGACGTGCCGAAGCCGATCACCGTTTCACAAGTGTCAGCCGAGTAACCCAAGGAGTTACGTCGCAAGCAACCAGCTTTTTGCGCCAGCGCGAGCTCGTCATCCGGCAAGGCGAAATGGTCCATCCCAATTTGACGGTAGCCGGCGGCGGCCAAAATATCGGCCATAGCCGAAGCCTGTTCAGCGCGAGCAGGATAGTCCGGCAGCGTCGTCTCATCGATCATACGCTGACGCCTCATATACGAAGGAACGTGCGCATAGCCGAAAACCGCAAGCCGGTTGGGTCGCATGGCCACTGCCATGGTCGCGCTCTGCACGCAGGACTGCACCGTCTGGTTTGGAAGGCCGAAGATGAGGTCGAAGTTGATGCTACTTATTCCATGCTGGCGCAGGTTTTCGACGGCCATCGTCGTCTGCGCCTCAGTCTGATTCCGGTTGATCGATGCTTGAACAATAGGATCGAAGCTTTGCACGCCGAGGCTCGCGCGGTTCACTCCGGCTGCTCCTAAGGCGTCGGCCATCCGGGCCGTGAACGTGCGTGGGTCGATCTCGATAGCGAGCGTTGCCGTTTTCTTGAACGCAAAGCAGCGGCGCAAGTGTGCCATCAAGGCCAGGAACTCCGCGGGCTCGATTAGAGTCGGCGTTCCGCCGCCGAAGTGCACGTCACTCACAGGGAGCTCTTGCGGCGCTTTCTCAGCAACCAGGCGGATCTCCTTTCGCAGCACCTCCAGATAGCTGAGAATGGGCGCATCGCGGCGGGTGAAGGCTGTAGGAAAGCCGCAATACCAGCAGATCGAGCGACAAAACGGAACGTGGAGATAGAGCGACACGGGCTCGTTCGGCGGCAGGCGGCTCAGCCATGTTTCATATGCGTTCGCGCCGACCGCCTCGGAGAACTCCGGTACAGTTGGATAGATGGTGTACCAAGGTAAGCGGGGATCGCAGTACTTTTTCAGGAGTGAAGTTTGCAACGTTACAGTCCCTTGCTGCTGGAAGACTTATCCTGATCGCTGCGCTCTCCAGTGTCTTTGCGCTATGTCAATCGAGCCGCTTGAGCCATGCGTTCCTTACCCTGCCGGCACAGAGCAGTAGCTGACGGCGGGAGCGATAGCGATCGTTCATGCAAATTTCAATAAGTGATGTTCATTTTTTGAGGAGAGAAGAGATGATCACGTGGCTGTAATTGGCCAGTGTGCCGTTCTGCTTATCGACCCCTGAGCCGCATAGGATCGTTGACATGCTTGGCACCTGGGCGTTTCGAGCTGTATCGTTCTCCGGCACTCAAAATGATTGCTCTCCAAGGACTTGTAAGCTGCATTCAACAGTCGGACCTGTCCGGACCGATCTCGGTGCGTTTCTGGGCCGGTTTTAGTGGAAACGCTGCTGGGGACGCTCACAGCCTTCGAGACCAGAACGTCAAAATCCAGACGGGGCGAGCTGGCCGGATCAGGTTAATTCCGGCTGCATAAGAACAACGTGGTGCGGGAGAGTTCATGACTTTGAAAACGTAGGCCGGCGCCGTGCACGAGTCGAGTCGCCATTGTCCGAACTGTAATCACGAGAGTTCGCCTCGCGATTCTGCGACGCGCCCTTGATGAAGAAGCTCGCCAACGCGTTCAATAGAAGGTAGCGGAAAGATGCGGGGGCTCTCCGGAAGGCTGAGGCGTTGCGCCAGGAACGGGAGCGAGGCCAATGAATGAGCAGATCGAGGACCAGGTGGATCCAACGGTTGGCGCCCGAGTGCAGCTAAGCCCTCGCAATGGAAGCGAAGAAGGCTCGGGAGGCTGCTGGGATGACTGATGTCACCGACGGGGACTTCATCGCCGTTCTTCTGGCGCATGCAAATTCGGTCGCAGCCTCCGCCGCGCCGAAGCACCAAGCTCCATTCTACAACATGACGCAACGTTCGATTCAAGTCTGCTTTGGTGCCGCGCATGAAATAACTTAATAGCGCACGGCAATGAGGGGCTGAGCCTCAATTCCGCCACGCCGCTTGTTTCATTCTCGAGAGTGTCATCACGGATGTACTGATGATGTTGGGGCGGACCCGACGCACTTCCACTCCCGGTCTAGTGCGTCGGGGCGCCTTGGTTACGACTGGATCCGGCGGTAAGGTACAGAGCTTGCAGTGCGCGCTTGTGTGGTTGAGATTCGCGAGAATCAATCCGGACTGATTATCTTCGGCACCTAGACATGAAGACATGCGCGTACGAGGGTTGCTGATCAAGACGTCGGTGAAACCGCCACGGAAGTAAGTCGAAACAAGCGACGCCCACCATTCAGATGCGGACGAATGCGATATCGAAGTCGGTCGAGTCGGCTTGGACAGTCCAGCGTTCTCCTGCCTCACCGGTGCCAGCCAAATGGTCGCGCCGTCGTGGCGCATCGATCTTTGGTCGAGGTTTGGGATCTCTATCGGAAACTGCCGATGCCCGCGTGAGAGCCGGAGTCTCCTGTCAAGCGCGCTTCCGTGCCTTCGGCAGCAGCGCGCCGCCCGCTCGTTGGCCAAATGCCGTCGAAACCTACAATTCACTGCTTAGCTTGTGACCAAGAACGTCCTTCGTGTTGCTCAGCTCGAGCGTTGGAGTACCGCCCACACCAGACGTCTTGTAGATCGCTTCGCGGCTCAGTCCAGTCTAGCGCGAGAACCTCGAAGCTCCCCGAGCCTTGGCTAATGCACGAACGATCATCGCGCACAAGCGCTGGTTTTTGGATAGGCGGCCTGTTGATCCGGCATCTGCAGCTAGTTCTGAAGTAGAAGTTGGATGCATTAGGGGGCATATCAAAAACTCCTTTGTCCGATGCTTGGCGGTCCTACTATCCTGGTTTTGCCGCAGCGCGGGAGACCCATGGGGCTGCCCTGCTGAACCAAGAAGGCGATACCGCGCGGCCATAGTCGATTCACAGTTCGCAAGCGCCTTCGGCAACCGATTTCACATCGCCCGCCCGGAGCCAGATATCAGCGGCATCCGCGAGGTAATAACGCCTCTTTCAAGGTGCTCACTTGATAGTCCCACGCCGAGTTCTAAAGGGACGTGTATTGGTCAAGTTGAACCGCCTCGGGTTTGCCGGAGGCCATTTGGTTTAAGTTATGCCGCCATGGCCGATTGTTCCAGCATGGCGTAGTAGCGTTGCTCGGCTTCGGCCGGCGGGATGTTTCCGATGGGCTCCAGGAGCCGTCGGTTGTTGAACCAATCGACCCATTCGAGAGTGGCGAACTCGACGGCCTCGAAGCTGCGCCATGGCCCGCGCCGATGGATCACCTCGGCCTTGTAGAGGCCGTTGATGGTTTCGGCGAGAGCGTTGTCATAGGAATCTCCGATACTGCCGACAGAAGGCTCCACGCCAGCTTCAGCCAGGCGCTCGGTGTACTTAACGGATACGTATTGGCTGCCCCTGTCGCTGTGGTGCACGAGCCCGCCACGATGGACCGGGCGTCGATCATGGAGTGCCTGCTCCAGAGCATCGAGCACGAAGCCTGCATGCGCCGTGCGCGAGGCCCGCCAGCCCACGATCCTGCGAGCATAGGCGTCGATGACAAAGGCGACGTAGACGAAGCCGGTCCAGGTTGCGACATAGGTGAAGTCGGAGAGCCAAAGGACGTTCCGCCGTGGCGCCTTGAACGTAAGCGTGGCGTAGAGGCCCTTGAGAATTTTTGTACTCAGTCCTGAGAGCACCGCTAGAAGAGTCCATCTTCTGCAAGGGTGCTCACAATGGACGACCATTCGGACGACATAAGACGACCGTTGTCACCGCGTATCGAAGTGTACGCAGGCGCAGGTCGAAAGCGCTGGCCGGACGATTTGAAGGCACAGATTGCCGCGGAAAGCCTCGAGCCGGGGGCGATTGTCACAAATGTCGCGCGTCGCCATGGGTGCCGGCCCCAGCAGGTGCACGACTGGCGGCGCCGGGCGCGTTTGGGCCAGTTGGTGCTGCCGGCTTCGGCGGACACGCTGTCGTTCGTGCCGGTAGTATCGGAATCGGCGCTACTGGCGGCCGCAGAGCCCACCAGGTCGCCGGAATCAGCCGTTGTGACGGTTGAGCTCCAGGGGGCACGAGTGGAGGTGCGGGGGACGCCTGGCCTTGCTGTGTTGAGTGATGTGTTCTTGGCGCTTCGACCGACACATTCATGCTGACCCCGCCCGCGAGCCTCATGATTTACGTGGCGACGCAACCCGTGGACTTCAGAAAAGGTGCGGAGGGCTTGGCGCTGTTGGCGAAGGAGACGCTGGGCCATGACCCGATGAAGGGCGTGGCGGTGGTGTTCCGTGCGAAGCGCGCCGATCGGGTGAAGATTGTCGTGTGGGATGGCGGCGGCCTTGTGATGTATTGGAAGCGGCTCGATGGCAGCGGCTTCAAATGGCCTCCTATCGTGGCTGGCGTGATGCGGATGAAGCCGCCCAGCTGTCCGCGCTTTTGGCCGGCATGGATTGGACGCGGATGCACGCGCCTCGAATCCCGCAGCCGAAGGCGCTTGCGTAAAGATACAAATCTTCGCTGCATCGGGGCGCGAAGCATGGCAAGCTTGTGCCAATGAGTGATTTGCCCGATGAGCTGCCGAGCGATCTGGCCGAGTTGCGTGTCTTTGCCGCGGCTCTGCTGGATCGCTGCGCCAGGCTTGAGCGGTTGCTCAAGCTTGCAAAAGATGCGCGGTTCGGTCGGTCCTCGGAAAAGCTGGACGCTGATCAGCTACAGCTTGTTCTGGAGGACATCGAAGAGGCCGTCGCGGCCCTCGAAGCAGCCGAGGATCGCGCCAATCCCAGAACCTGCGAGAAGAGGACGGCCGAGCGCAGAGCCAACCGTGGTCAGTTGCCGGAGCATTTGCCGCGCATCATCGAGACCCTGATGCCCGCTGCAACCTGCTGCCCGTGCTGCGCAGGCGTTCTTTTTGAGATCGGCCATGATGAGAGCCAGAGGCTGGACGTCGTACCGGCGCAGTATCGCGTCATCGTCACCCGCCGACCCAAACTGGCCTGCCGCGCCTGTCACGGCGTCGTCCTTCAGCACGCCGCTCCCGAGCGATTGATCAGGGGAGGACTGCCGACCGAGCGGCTCGTCGCGCATGTGATCGATGCCAAGTATCATTGGCATTTGCCGCTTTACCGCCAGGCGCAGATGCTGGCGACGCACGGTATCGCCATCGACCGTTCCACGCTCGCCTTCTGGGTCGGCTATGCCGCTCAGGAATTGAAGCCCTTGTGGCATCGTCTGCGCCTGCTTCTGCTCGCCTCTTCGAAGCTCTGTGTCGATGAGACCCCCGCACCGGTGTTGGATCCGGGGCGCGGCAGGACCAAAACCGGCTACTTCTGGGCGCTCTCGCGCGATGACAGGCCCTGGGCCGGACCTGACCCACCTGGCGCGGTTTACGCCTATGCACCGGGCCGTGGGGCCGTTCATGGCTTGCAGCTGCTTGAGGGCTATCGTGGCATCATCCACTGCGACGGCTATCAGGCTTACAAGACCATGACCCGAGAGACGCGTGCGGACGCCTTGTCCGGGACGCTCGCCTTCTGCTGGTCGCATCTGAGGCGCCAGTTTGTGAAGATCGAGCGCGAGGCTGCTCCGGCGCCAGCTCCGGTTGCCCGCGAGGCTCTTGAGCGCATCGCCCAGCTTTACGCGGTCGAGAAAGCGCTCCGCGGCCGATCGGATGCCGAACGCCGTGCTGGCAGGCAGGCGCATGCCCGACCTCTGGTTATAGCCTTGAAGCAGTGGTTTGAGGCCAAACTTGATCACGTTGCACAGAAGAGCGACACGGCGAAGGCCTTGCGTTACGCGCTGCGTCATTGGGACGGCCTGACGCTCTACCTTGATGACGGGCGCATCGAGATGGACACGAATGCTGTCGAGCGTGCGATGCGGCCGATCAAGCTCAACGCCAAGAACTCCCTTTTTGCCGGTTGTGACGAGGGCGCCGAGAATTGGGCCGTCCTGGCTTCATTAATCGAGACCTGTCTATGCCGAGTGCGGCATAGACAGGTTTGGACGACTGCCGAACTATGCCGAATGGGCTTGTTTTCCCCGAGATTCACCGTGAGCGGCGTGTAATCGGCTCGGCATAGTTTGTCTTGTACCTCCGCTTTCAACAGCGGAGGTCAGGTATGATTGCGAAAGAGTACTTGGGCAGAAGCCGGCTGTACCGGCGTCTCAGAGGCGGACCGCACGGACTGCTCATCGAGCGCTATGGCGCTCGTCTCGTCGAAGAGGGACTCGTTCAGCACGGCACGTGGCGTTGCCTCAACGTGGTTGGCGGGCTCCTGAGTTGGATCGCAGGCCGTCGCTTTGGGCTGCTCGATCTCGATGAGCAGGTCGTTGAGCGGTACCTCCGACATCGAGGCGGGAGGCAGTCTATCCAACCTGGTGACCGGGCCGCGCTCAAGCGATGGCTGTCGGTGCTGCGCGAGGAAGGCGCGATCGCGCCGACGGTGCTGCCGCCTCTCACCCCGCACGAACGGATCTTCAAGGAGTTCGATGCCTACCTGCGATCAGAGCGCGGGTTGGCCCCGAGGTCCATTGTCCGCCATCTCCCGGTTATCCGCAGGTTCCTGCACGAGGTGTGCTCCGGCGGCGCCACCGCCCTGTACAAGATCAGCCAAGAGGACGTGATCCGCTACATTGAGCGCCACGCCCAGGATTGGAGCCCGGGAACAGGCAAGGCGCTGTGCTGGTCGCTGCGCGCCTTTCTCCGTTACCTCCACCATCGGGGGCTGAACGCACGCCCATTGGCGGATTGCGTTCCATCGTTGCGACGGTGGAACCTCGCAACTCTGCCGACCTATTTGCCTGCCGCTCAGGTGCGGAAGGCCCTCGACGGTTGCGACAGAGAGACGGTGAGCCGACAGGTCTGGTGCTCGTACTTGTATCCCAGTCCCTTGCGCATGCTCAGGTACTTATCGAGTGCGGAGCGCAGATTGGTCATTGCACGCCTCCCGGCCAGGGCAGGCTCAATGTTCTCAGCGCATCGATGTCGACCTTCGCGTAAATCCGAGTGGTGTCGTGGTTCTCGTGCCGCAGCAGTTGTCCGATCTCCGACAAGGTCGCGCCAGATCGGAGAAGCTCAGTAGCGAGACTGTGTCGGAAGATATGGGCGCCGCGGTGTGCGCAACCTTCGATTCCAACGCGATCGAGAGCGACCTTGGCGATCATGGTGATCGCACATCCGGAAGCAAAGCCGACGTGCGGCGCGAGTGTGCGGACGAACAACCGTCGGCAGGACGACTTTGGGCGACCATTGCGCAGATATGCAACGATGGCCGCGCCAACGTCTGGCGGTATTGGCATCCGTGCACGCTGTCGGCCCTTGGCGCGAACGAGTATCTCGCTGGCGCGCCAGTCGATATCATCGAGGGTGAGCGTCGCGACCTCGTCGGCCCGCAGGCCGAGCTTGGCCAGCAACAACAGAATGGCGTAGTCGCGCCGTCCCATCACCGACTTCGTCGCCTTCATGGAGAAGCGTAAAGCCAGGATCATCACGACGAGGCTGGCCATGGAATGGGCAACGTTGCCGCCCGATCGTCATGCATCCTGGGCGCTGCGATTGAGCGACGTGCGCGGGTTCGCGCGCCATGTCGCCAACTTCGATCCGAGAACGGAGGTACCGCCCGTGGGCATGCTGCCGGGATGGAAGCGCGCCAAGCCCTATGTCTACAGCGACGCGGAGATCCTTGCGTTGCTGACGGCAGCGCTGGCTCTGCCGCCAGCGGACGGGCTGCGTCGATGGACCTACCATACCTTGTTCGGGCTGATCGCGGTGACGGGCATGCGCATATCCGAGGCGATGGGCCTGGAGCGTGATGACGTCGACCTCGATGCCGGCGTGCTGACGGTCCGGTTGACCAAGTTCGGCAAGTCGCGGCTCGTACCTTTACATCCGACGACGAGAACCGCGCTGCGCGACTACGCCCGCCGGCGCGATGCGCTGCTCGGATCACGCTGCGCCTCGACCTTCTTCGTTGCCGAACAGGGAGGCCGCTTGCTTCACTAGTACGTTCATCGCGTCTTCTGGAGATTGTCCAGAGAGATCGGGCTGCGGCGCCCAGGTGATCGTACCGGGCCACGCGTGCACGACTTCCGTCATCGCTTCGCCATCCGGACGCTGCTCGACTGGTATCGCGGAGGCAAGAACGTCGAGCAGCAACTGCCAGTGCTCTCCACTTACCTCGGCCACGCCTGCGTGCGCGATACTTACTGGTATCTCTCTGCCTGCCCCGAATTGATGGAAGAAGCGGCGCGGCGTCTCGATCGGCGATGGGAGGTGACGCCATGAAGCCCGCCTGCAATCTCGCCACGTTGATCGAGCGCCTCTTCACCGAGCGCCTCATGCGCCAGCGCAACGTTAGCGGCAACACGATCGCCTCCTACAGGGACACGTTCCGGCTGCTGTTCATGTTCGCACAGATGCAGCTGCGGAAGCCTCCATCGGCCCTGACGCTCACCGATTTGGACGCAACGTTCATCGGCGCGTTCCTCACCGATATCGAGGTAAGGCGCGGCGCCAGCGCGAAGACGCGTAACCTGCGTCTGACCGCCATCCGATCCTTCTTCAGGTTCGTGTCCTTCGAGGAGCCGACACACAGTGCGCTGATCCAGCGCGTGCTCGCAATACCGAGCAAGCGCCACGACAAGCGACAGGTGCACTTCCTGACGCGCCCCGAGATCGAGGCGGTTCTCGCCGCGCCCGATCGAACGACGTGGCTTGGCCGCCGCGATCACACGTTGCTGCTGGTCGCGGCCCAGACGGGCTTACGCCTCTCCGAGCTGACCGGCCTTGACCGGGATGCCGTCCACCTCGGATCTGGCGCACACGTACGATGCATCGGTAAAGCGCGGAAGGAGCGGACCACTCCGCTGACCGTACTCGCTCGGTGCGCGCTCCAGGCATGGCTCAAGGAACCGTTGCGGAAAGGAGCAACAGCTTTGTTCCCCAACGTGCATGGGGGGCGGCTCAGTGCCGACAGCGTCCAGTCACTGCTGGGAAAGCATGTTCGTGTCGCTCACAAGAGTTGCCCGTCCTTGAAGGCCAAGAGCGTGTCGCCGCACGTGCTGAGGCACAGCGCTGCGATGGAACTGCTGCAAGCCGGCGTCGACTGCTCCGTGATCGCGCTGTGGCTCGGTCATGAATCGGTCGAGACGACGCAGACGTACCTGCACGCCCATCTCGCCCTCAAGGAGGCTGCCCTGGCGAAGCTCAAGCCGCATCAGCGCGGCAAGCGAACCCGCTTCCGGCCGAACGACCGCCTGCTGGCCTTCCTGGAGGCGCTCTGAACGACCAGACTATGCCGAATGGAATGGGGCTGCCGTGCACGCGATCGACCATGCCGCCGTGACGACGACGCGCCATACCGGACCCGTTCGGCATAGTTCGGCGGGCGGCATAAACCTGTAAGCTCAATGGCGTCAGTGCCGAGCACTGGCTCGCTGATGTTCTCGCGAAGCTCGTCAATGGTTGGCCTGCGGCGCGACTGGACGAACTGCTCCCTTGGGCGTCGATCTACACGATGCATGCACACGATCTGAGGCTGGCGGCATGAGCCTGAACACGACCGCGGTCCGGATCAAGGTGACCCTCAAGGACGTGAAACCGGAGGTGATGCGTCGCCTTGTCGTCCCCGTCACCCTGCGCCTTGATCGGCTGCACCTGACGCTTCAGGAGGCATTTGGCTGGACGAACAGCCACCTCTTCGAGTTCTTCGCCGGTGAGGTCCGTTGGGGGATTCCCGACCCCGACAATGATTACGGTCACCAGCCCTTGGATGCCAGCAAAGCGCGGCTTTGCGATGTCGTTCGCGAGACCGGCGTCAAGACGATCCATTATCTCTATGACTTCGGCGACAGCTGGGATCACGTAATCAAGCTCGAAAAGTGGTTCGACAATACGACAACGGAGGGACTTCCCCTCTTGCTCGAGGCCGCCGGTCGTTGTCCTCCGGAAGATGTCGGCGGTGCGCCAGGCTATGCCGAATACCTTGAGGCCATCAGCGACCCCACCCATCCGGAGCACGAACAAATGCGCCTCTGGGGCCCCGAGCAGTTCGATCCCAACATCGTCGACCGGAAGGCGCTCGAGGCCGCCGTCAACGCATTGCCGGAAATATGGAAGCCGCGCCGGCGCACCACGCGCTCAAAATAGACGTCAAGCACCAATCAAAAGGGCCGCAGAGCTACGCTTACCCTTGAACTGGCGGTTGACGTGATCCAGCGGGCATGGCGCCGCCTTGTCGCTGATCGTGGTCTTGACGGATTTGCCGCGGATGACCCCTTGCAAACCCATGTCCCGCATCAGCCGCGACACCGTGCAACGGGCAACATCGAAGCCTTCGCGCTTGAGCTGGCGCCAGACCTTGCGCACGCCGTAGACGGAGAAGTTCTGATCGAAGACGCGCCGAACCTCGATCTTCAGCGCGACGTCCTGCCTGGCGCGCGCCGACCGCTTCGCCGGATCGCGCCGTTTGGCCACATGGGCGTGGTAGGTCGAGGGGGCAATCGGCAAAACCTTGCAGATCGGCTCGACCCCATGCGCCCCACGATGATCGTCAATGAAGGCGATCATGGCTTGGACCGGCGGTCGAGCTCCGCCATCGCAAAATAAGCGCTCGCCTTGCGCAGGATCTCGTTGGCCTGCCGAAGCTCACGGTTCTCCCGTTCCAGGGCCTTCAGCTTCTCGGCCATCTCAGTCGGAACGCCAGTCCGCTGCCCGCTGTCGATCTCGGTCTTCTTGACCCAGTCATGAAGCGTCTGCGGTGTGCAGCCGATCTTGGCCGCAATCGATGTCACCGCCGCCCAGCGCGAAGGGTGCTCGCCGGCGTGATCCAGAACCATCCGAACCGCGCGGTCCCGGACCTCAGGCGAAAACTTGTTCGTCGTCTTGCTTGTCATGGCTCCATCCTCTCAGGAGTTGGAGCCTCCGGCAAACCCGGGGCGGTTCAAGTCGTGGATCCCCAGTTCGCCTGCTGCGCAATCAAACGGATCGGTTTGCGAAGAGGGCGATGGATACCGCAGTCTACACTACACTCGAACTCCTAAACCGTTGACGCCTTGCGATGACGAACGCGAGTGTCAGGCCATTTCATGAGTTGCGTCCAAAGAATGCCCACCAAAACACGGGGCGACAGCATATGTATGTAGGAGTGTACGGACTTGCGAGACATCCTTTAACCTGAGCCTCAAGGGCAGGAAGGATGATCGTGATGCACAAATTCAGGCGCGATGTGGACCATAAGCTGCGGGTGCTCGAGCACGCTGACAAGATTGGCGATGTCGGCAAGGCATGTCGGTATTTCGGCGTCGGCAGAGCCAGCTTCTATCGCTGGCGGACGGCCTATCGGCAGCACGGCATGGCAGGTCTTGAGAACCGCAAAACGGCGCCGAAGAACCCTGCCAATCGCACGGCTCCGGAGATCGTCGAGAAGGTCCTGCACCTGCGCAAGACCTATCGTCTCGGGCCAATCCGCATCGTCTGGTATCTGGCACGTTATCACGCCATCACCATCTCCGATGCCGGCGTGTATCGCGTACTCAGGCGCAACGGCCTCAGTCGACTGCCCGGCGGCACGCGTGTTCGCAAGATCCACACCCAGCGATACCAGAAACAGGTGCCGGGTCATCAGATCCAGGTCGACGTCAAGTTCTTGAAATTCGAAGGAAAAGACGGAAAGCTCGTGAAGCGGTACCAATACACAGCGATCGACGATGCCACACGCATTCGCGCCCTGAAAATCTACGACCGCCACAATCAGTCGAACGCGATCGACTTCATCAATACTATCGTCGACAAATTCCCGTTCCGCATCCGCGAGGTGCGGACGGACAATGGCCATGAATTCCAGGCCCAATTCCACTGGCATGTTGAAGACCTGGGCATTCGCCACGCTTACATTAAACCCGCTTCGCCGCAACTCAACGGCAAGGTCGAGCGGTCACATCGAACAGATGAGCAGGAGTTCTACCAGCTCCTGACCTACACCGACGATGTCGACCTGCGCGCAAGGCTGTCCGAGTGGGAGCAGTTCTACAACCTCTCCAGACCTCACGGTGCATTCAACGGAAAAGCGCCTTACGAGGTTCTCCGCGAACGGCTATAATCCGCCAGCGGATGTCTCATAAGTACGCTTACATTACAGCCGAACTCGGCAGCAGTTTTCTTCGTTGGCTGAGAGAGGTAATTGCGGACGAGGCAGTTCACTCGATGAACGCTGTTAATGTTATCCGTGCCCGTTACTACGATCGCATTCCGGAAATCGGCACAATTATCGATAGCCTAATCGACAGCGTGGGCGATGATCTGGATTATACCGGCACCATCGTACTGGATTACTTCTGGGAAAATTATACAAATGTTTGCCAACTGCCGCGCCGTTGTCCTGAGAAACGTCGGTAAGCCGCTATCAGCCGCAGCGATGGCTTGAAGCGTAGGCGCGCAAGAAGAGAGTTTGCGCCATATCCCATGGGTGCCTCAGGATTGCATGTGTTGGTCGGTCAGTGCGGATGCGGCTAACATAGGATTCCAGCCGGCAGCATGCGCTGCGCTTGAACTGTCCGCCTGTTTCACGTTCCTCGCAAGCGACAGGCAATAGTGGCTACATACAGGAGGCACGGATCGCACATCAGGAGAAAAAGCCAACCTGGGAATCATGACGAACAACTAAGCCAAACCGCGGTGTCGGCTTTCCTCCCGATGTCGCGATGTCTTCAACGCACGCGCCTGCAGCACGTATCCCAATGCTGTCAAGTCATTGTTGCTAAAGCCGATTTGTTGGGGAAGGTGCAAGTGGTACGACACTTGCTGTTCTCATTTCCAGGTTTTCTCCTTTCCGGAGATGCATATGCAAAGTGTCCTCTGCACTAAGCAGAATTTCCGACTGCGTGCATGTCGGGGTATCCCCCTGACGAACATCGCCATGCACTACGAGTGCGGATCGCGCTCAACCCAAAAGAGTTGTTCGCGTTGGAGGCGCCCGACTGAAGCACTCAGACGCCTCGCGATGTTTATGCAAGGGGCCAAAGCTGCGCGACGAGGATGCCGGGCTGCTCATCGACCCCGCTCTCGTCGGCGCCGACGCCGTGAAGGTCACTTGCGGACTGACGAGGCAGATCCGTCGGACCGTGCACGACCGTGGCAGATCTCTTTTCATGGTCGCCAGCAATCCGAACATCAAGGGTGACACCGCGCTTGGGGGGCGGCAACATGGAGCTGCTCGGCGACGGATTGGAACGTGCCTCCGCTCAAATCAAGTTCAATCGAGCGGCGCAATACCGACCTGCTGGGCCAGCCTGCTGAGGCGTCTACAATGAATCTTTTCAGCTTCATCGAATGCGCGACGCGAACGCAATCTCTCAGATCGCTTTTCGAGCTTCTTGTGAAATGTGCGAGCGACGAGGGCTTCAGCGAAGTCTTTTACGGAGCGCTCAATTTCGCGGAGCCACTTCGCCTACCGGAGTATCCGCCGCCCGCGGTGGCCGTAAAATGGCCGCCCGAATGGTGTGAGCGATATTTTAGGGGGAAGTACTACAAAATCGATCCAGTGGTCAGGCGGATATCCACGCGGCCGTTTCTGTGGGATCAACTCGCCGAGCAACATCGACTAGTGGCAAAGGGCAAATCGTCATGGGAAATCGGGAGAATATTACATATTAGCGAGAATACGGTGAACTTTCATCTTAAGAACGCGATGCGAAGGTTGGGCGCGACCAGTCGGATCCAAGCCGTCATTGTGGCGATCCGCCTCAATCTTATCTTGGACGTCGAGGTTGCGTGAGCATCTAGACGGCATCGGATGATCGTCTGAAAATTAACTTGCGCCCGGAAACTGTTGAAGACAGAAGATCGATACCAAGGGCAATCGTTCGCCTGGGCATTGAGCAAGCTCGACCTGCCATGTGACGCGGGCACTTGCGGCTAGCTTCTCTGACGCCTTCACGAGGCAGGTCGCTCTACTGCAGTGCGTCTTCCATTCATCATAGGAAAAGTGCTTCGCCCTGAAAGGCGGCACCGCGATCAATGTCCTCGTCCGTGACATGCCTCGACTCTATAGATCTCAGTTATGTACCGGTCGCGCCGCGAGCCGAATCCCTGGCCGAGGTTGGCGCTGCGGATGGAACGCATCTACGGCAAGATCAAAGAGGAGATCTGAGTTTCAGGTTCGTCAGACTTAAAAGAGGCGGCCATCGTTAAACTGCTTGTTAGTACGTTGCCGCTCACGCTCGAATACGAGCAGTGCAGGAGATGCACCTGTGGGAGCGACGTCTCCGCTTACCTTCACCGAGCGGATATCATCGCGTCGGCGCGCTTCCCAATGCGCGGTTCACGCTTATCGTGCGCAAAAGTGTCGAATCGCGTACTTTTGCGGTTTCAGAAGCGCTTGCACAGATCCTTGGCCGATTCAAAGTCACGCAGCGTCCGTCCCTTGAAAGTAGTCGACTGTGCAGGCGTGTACGGTTCCTAACGCCGCTATCTGGACGCCCGAACGGATCGTGAGCGGTATTGAAACATGCTCGCCGCAAGCCCATCAATGCGAACGCCGACATCACCGAGGTCAGGAACGTGACATCTGTCGCCGTTGAAGGATCAGACCCTTCCGAGGATTGCTCCGGGAAGGACCACCAACCTGAGCAATCATGGTGTTGACGCATCGATGACGGGCCGGCGTAAGGATAGGCATGCGCAAACAGCGCCGGGATGCTGGCGAAGTTGCGGTAGAAAATGACCCAATGAGTTTCTCAGCAAAGGACCGTGACGGCCACTTAGAAGGTTCGTCTTTCGGACAGGCGATGCCCATAAGCTTCCGACGCAGGCCAGGATCGATTGGCCTCAGCTAAGTTGCTGCTTGTCGGTATTGATCCGCGACAGGAGTGATTCGTCTTCTGTGTTCACTTGCAGATGACCAAGAACATCGTTGCGGAAGTCCGTTGCTTTGCAAGCAGGAAGACAGCGAGGGTTCGCCTAAAAAGCTGCGCCGGAACCCGCAACGGGATGGAGTGCTTTGGGAAACTTGCCAGGACAGTACGGTTTATGCGCCGCAGCATGGATTAGCGCTCTGCCTGATCAATTCGCAAAAATGCAGCGCATCATTAACTCCATCAAAGGCATCTGGTCGGCCATCAGCGGCCACCGCACGCGCCAGGATAAGTTTCGCGAGTGTGGTCCGGTTGTCAGGAGTCTGCATAGCTGGCGGTAGGGCCGCGACTGCTTGATCAAAAAGCCGGCCTAAAACCTGAAGGTCTTCTGGATAGAAAACACCGCCGTGTCTTTCTTGCAGCGGCGCGGTCTGCCTGCGGCCAACTGCAGCCCCGGCTCTCGTGTCGCCCAAGAGGTCGCTCTCCAATTGCGCTGATATCAAGGTGCCTGTGACGTTGCTGACCAATTGAACCGCGCCGAGCGGTTTCTTGTCTTCGCAGATTAGTCCTACAGCAGCTTCGACCTGCTGGTGTATCCCATGTTTAGGGTGCGGCACACCCAAACTACAACGATCGAAGTCCACTGCGCGTTCTCCCGATAAAGGAACGATAGGTAAAGATGAGGTGTTCGGTCAACCGTCGGTGGCCTAGCCAAATTGCAGTTGCTCGACTTTGGCGACGCGAGGCTGTCTTGAGAAACGTTGACAATTCACGCCACGGCGAAGCCGCGACTGTCGCGGTTCGGAAGTTCGCGCTGCTACGCGCGGTGCTGACGTGTTGATTCGTCGACCCGAATGCCATAGGGCGCACGGACGAGGCGCAGCCAAGGAGGACGCCATCAGGGCAATCCACCTTGCCGCGTCTCAGACATTAATTATTATTGACGGGCAATTGATTTGAGCGCGCCAGCAGACTGCTAAGGGGCGCCCCTGCATCTAGCCAATGAGTTTCGTCCAACCAGGCGATCGCAAAAGGTGAATTCGCCTGCAACGTTGCTGACGACAGAGAATCCATTGTCATACGACCTTCCTGATCGCTGTTTCCAATCCGGCGGTCAAATATGAGGTTGAGGCGGGTCCGGTAAAATCGATTGTTTTTATGGAAGCCATCCAGACTGCCGATAGGTCATGGCTGATGCACCAGTCGGCGACATGGTGGACCGCAGGCCTGAAAAAAAAAACAAGCTCGCGGTGGAGTCGAACCATCGTAACGCCGCTGTTCGACCTGAAGAAACCCCACGAACGATCGGAGAGCGTGGTGACCGGCGCCGTGCCGAGACCCGCTTTGGTAGCAAGAGGGGTTGAGGTCACGCTGCCGCGTACTCCTGCTGAGCCGCTCAGCAGATAGCAGGGGCTCCCTGCTGAGCGAAGCGTGATCTGCCGATCGTCAGGCTAGGCGTACTATCCTGGCCCACGAGAAGGCGCTGCCGCAAGACCTGATCACACGGCAGCGACGACGCACAGTCAACGCTGCCGAGTCATTTCGGATTGAATCGTCTTTGCTGTGTATACGGAAGTCTCTAGTACCTCGTCACAGAGGTTTTGACTCTTTGAGTTCGGTCTAGTTTGGCGGCGGGTTTGGGGTAGGCACGGCCCATTTTGGCGCGAGCTTTTTCGGTTGTGAACATCCATTTGATGCGGGCGCGTTCGGCATTGCGCCGCTTCTGCCAGGCCGCGGTTTCGGCGACGAGCCGGGCG